>NZ_JBSGIT010000006.1:0-240225 GCF_053605205.1 Gordonia sp. NPDC003950
TCCGTCGAAACGACACGGCTCGTCGTTTCGACGGAGCTCAACGCGGCGGCTAGCGCTCCTCACCGGCTCGACCCACGGGCAAGGGACTCGACCGACGGGCAAAGGGACTCGACCGACGGGCAAAGGGGCTCGACCGGCTGGCAAAGGGGCTCGACCGGGGAGATGGGGGCTCGGATCGAGCAGCTGGATAAGGGAACTACCAGCGCCCATAAAGCCCACAGATAGACAACAGACCAACCAACCCGCACCCGGCCCCGGCTGGGACCGCATCCGTTCTTTGACAAATCCACAGTGAAATGTAGACGCCGACAAGAGGTGTCGTGCGCTCGACGGCCCCACGTCGCAGGGGTGCGCAGCGTGAGATGCCTCGGCGGGTTCAGCCTGCCGTGAGGGCAAGTGAGTGAATACTATTGCGCCGGTGCGATCACCGGTGGATTCGTCGGTGCAACTGGCTCGGTCTCACTCGGTGCGATCTCGGGTTGTGTCTCCGCCGGGGGCGGGGCGATCGCCCCGGCCAGGCCGCGGATCTGCGTTAACGCCGGATAGCCCAGGTTCCCCGGGCAGGAGGTGTTGTTGTAGTCCCGGTGTCCCGCGATCATCGGCATGTGTGTCTGGGTTCCGGCGGGAAACTTGCTGTCGGAGAAGTACTCCGACGTGAGGTCGGCAGTCCCCGCAGGATTCAGTCCCGCCAGGTTCAGGCGCCACTTCAGGAACCGGCCGGCCGAGGCGATCATCGGTCCGCTCGGCGCGATCTCGTCGAGATTGCCGATCATCGACAGTCCCACGGTGTCACGGTTGAATCCGCCGGTATGCGTGCCTTCGACGTTGCGGTCCAGACCGCCGAATGCGCCCTCGAAGGTCTGGCCGTACTTGTCGACGAGAACGTTGTAGCCGATGTCGCACCAATTGAGAGTGCGTGCGTGATACGCGTAGATACCCCGGACGATCTCCGCCGACTGCTGCGGTGTGTAGTCATTGCTCCCGGCCGTGTGATGCACGATCGCGCCACGCAACGTCGGAGACAACGACGGCTGAGAGCAGCGGATGGACTCATCGGCACCCCACGCCGCCCGGGAGATCACCTGAGGACCACCGGACAGCGTCGTCAGCATCGACGATCCGAGGGAGAGCAGGCTGTCCGGATTGAGTAGGGTCGCGGTCAACTCAGGGAAGACCGTGCCGGCGAGGTTCTTCACGATCTCGGCGCCACTGCCGACGACGAGATCGAGGAGGCCGCTGCCGGTGTCGCCGGCGGCAAGCGTCGCGGGAATGGCGAGACCGTCGGCGGCCAAGGCGACCTGGATCTCCTTCGCGCCGCCCACCCACACGGGTTCGGTGCCGCCCGGTTGTCGCGCCGACGGCTCACCCGATGTGTGAATCGGTTCGAGCTCGATCCAGTCGCCCCAGCGTCCATTGGGCTGCTTGGCCCGAAGCAACATCGTCTGCTCGTCGGCATTCCACACCGGCCTGGTCCACGTGAATCCGACCATCTTGAACGGCGTGTCCCGCACAAGATGCTTCACGAGTGCACCTACCGGGCGACGCCCCGACGGGGCGCTGCCGGACGGTGAACCGCTCGCAGCCGAAGGCGAAGTTGTCGACGGCGAAGTTGCCGACGGCGAAGTTGTCGACGGCGAAGGGGCTGCACCGGACGGTGTGGAAGTGGCCGGAGCAGGCACATCATCGGCCACCGGCATCTGCGACAAATCGAGGCGGGGCAGGGTGATCCCCGCCCGGCCCAAGCCGGATCGCGCGAGGTCGAGTGCGGTGGCCGGGACATCGCGGAGTTTCACCGTCGCGCTCTCGACGGCGTCGGTCGGCGCGTCCTCGAGGCTGCGTTGGGTGTCCACCGCGCGAATATCCGCCGATCGCTGGGCGCCGGCGTCGACGAGGAAGCCCGCCCCGACGATCACGGCGATGGCGGCGATCATCATCGAGGGTCTGCGTCGCGGGTATCGCACGGGTGGTCCACTCCTTCACGTCGGTATGGCCCGGTGGGCTCTCGTCCGCACCGGCCGCGCTGATCCTCCACGGCCGACGTCGACGACGCGCCGACCCCACGCCGCGTACCCACAACATGTGATGTGGTTGTTATCTCCTGTGGTTGGTGATTCTCAAGAGACTTGTCTATCGTCACTTGAGTCACATAAACACCATCCGTAACAGCCGGTTGCGGTGTTCCGGCCGAAGGGGGAGGTGTGTTCGAGCGATGGCGACTCGCCTGACACGAGCGTTGACGACCCGGGTTCGCCCCGGTCTGGCGCGTCGACGCCGCACCTCATCGGCGATCGGGGCGGCGGCCGCACTGACGCTCGTCGGGGGTATCGCGTTGGTCGGGACCACCGCCGACCGCGCACCCGACATCGGTCTCACCGCGGGCTCGGAGATCACCCTGATCGGTCACGGATACGGCCACGGCCGCGGTATGGGCCAGTACGGCGCGTACGGCTACGCCAAACGCGGCTGGTCGTATCAGCAGATCCTGCAGCACTTCTACGGCAACACCACGGCCGGACGTCCGGCCAACCCTGAGATCCAGGTGGGTTTGACCAACGTCGGCGGTGTCAGCGTCCGTTCCGATGCGGGTATGCGCGTTGGCGGGCAGCCCGTCGAAGCCGGCCAGGCGGTCAGCCTCGCGGGCAACATGGCCAACATCCTCTCCGGCTGCGGCGGCTCGGTGATCCGTTCGGTGCCGCTGACCCAACCCTTCGTCGATCCGGTCAACGCCGCGCCGAACCGGCCCGCCAACGAATTCCTCAAACTGTGCGGCTCCAACGCCGCCTACCGCGGATCGCTCGGGCTCGATGGCGGCCGCGTGGTCAACAAACTCAACGTCGACGACTACGTCAAGGGCGTCATCCCGCGCGAGAGCATCCCCGGCTGGGCCGACTCCGGCGGCATGGAGGCCCTCAAGGCGCAGGCGGTCGTCGCGCGCAGCTACGCCCTGGCCGCGATCGCCGGCGGCAAGAAGATCGACGACACGCAGAACTCCCAGGTGTACGGGGCCGTCGCGGGTGAGGACCCGCGGACCAACGCAGCGGCCGATGCCACCGCGGGCCAGATCCGGCTACAGAACGGTCAACCCGCCTTCACCGAGTTCTCCTCATCCACCGGCGGGTTCAGTGCCGGCGGCAAGTTCCCGGCGGTGGTCGACGACGGTGACGCCGGATCGCCCAACCACGACTGGACCGCGACGGTGAGCCCGAGTGCGGTGGCCGCGGCCTTCGGGCTGGGCAGTCTCGACAAGTTCGAGGTGATCGAGGCCAACGGTCTCGGCGCCGAGCACGGCCGCGCACTCAAGGTGCGTGCCACCGGTGGTGGCCGCAGCGTGGAGGCGACCGGCGAGGAGGCGCGGACCAAACTCGGTCTGAAATCGTCGTGGTTCTCCGTCCAGGGTCAACAGACGCCGCCGGCGATCGTGAAACCGCCGACCGGACCCGCCGGTGGGGCCGGGTCGCTGGATCTCGGTTCCCTGGGTGGGCTCGCCGACCAGCTCCTGCCCGGTGCCGGTGATCTCCTCAGCGCGGCGACCAGCGCATTCCAGGGGCTGTCCGGCGACCTCGGTGGCATCACCGGACCACTCGGCCAGGCGCTGGGCGTGCCGACGCTGACCCCGGACGGCGCGGGCGTCACCCAGCTGTTCCAGAAGGGCATGATGTTCTTCTCGCAGCAGACCGGCGCGCACGCACTCGCCGGGCAAGGACTCGCGCGGTATCAGGCGCGCGGCGGAATCCCGGTGCTGGGCTTCCCCAAGCGCAACGTCCTGCGGTAGCGGGCGTCAGCTCCCCGGACCTGCGGCCACCACGCCGCCGGCCACATCGACGAGCTTGGTGTTCGACTCCTGGGACAACTTGGCCAGCAGGTAGAACGCCGCGTCGGCGTCGATGCGGTACCGCTCCATCAGCATGCCCTTGGCCTGCCCGATGAGATCACGCGACGACAGGGCACGACGCAACTGTTCCTTCTCTCGCACCGCGGCGAACGTCGTCGAGCAGTGCGCCGCGAATACCTCCGCGAGCGCCTGCGCCTGCGCGTCGAACGCGTCGGAGGAATGGCTGTGCAGGTTGAGTGCCGCGAAGTCGCTGCCGTCGATGTAGAGGGTGCAGCACAGCATCGAGGCGATCCCGGCCTGTGCGGCGGCCGCGGCGAACCGGGGCCAGCGCTCGTCGCGGGTCATGTCGGTGATCGACACGGTGGCGTCGTCGACCGCGGACCGCACGCACGGTCCCTCGCCGAGTTCGCGTTGGATGTCGTCACAGCGAGCAGCACCGGCGCCGACCGCGACCGGCGTCTCGATCTGTCGTCGTGTGACCACCGTGACACTGGCCTCGTCGGCGCCCGGCACGGTTCCCACCGCAGCCGCCGTGATGGCACGCAGCACGTCCTCGGCACCGTCACTGCGTATCCGCAGCTCGTTTACCAGGGTGGTGATCAGCGACGTCATGTCCGTCGTCAACTCGAGTCCTCCTCGCCGAGACAGAGAAAACCAACTCCATAAGGGTACGACGCGCAGCCGTTGCCTCGTGGGTCGGCGAATCCTCAGGTTCGGTCCGTTACGCTGAACACCCGTGGCATCCAATAGCAGCGCAGCTCCTGACTCGTACCAGGGCTACGACCTGATCGTCGTCGGATCCGGCTTTTTCGGCCTCACCGTCGCCGAACGCGCCGCCACCGAGCTGGGCAAACGTGTCCTCGTCCTCGAGCGGCGTCATCACCTCGGCGGCAACGCCTACTCCGAACCGGAACCCACCACCGGCATCGAGATCCACAAGTACGGCGCACACCTGTTCCACACGTCCAACAAGAAGGTGTGGGAGTACGTCAACAGGTTCACCGACTTCACCGGCTATCAGCATCGCGTCTTCGCGATGCACAAAGGACAGGCCTATCAGTTCCCGATGGGACTCGGCCTGGTCGCCCAGTTCTTCGGCCGCTATTACAGCCCCGACGAGGCGCGTGCGCTGATCGCCGAGCAGGCCAGCGAGATCGACGCCGCGGATGCGACGAACCTCGAGGAGAAGGCGATCAGCCTCATCGGTCGCCCTCTGTACGAGGCCTTCGTCCGTGATTACACGGCCAAACAGTGGCAGACCGACCCGACGGAACTGCCGGCCGGCAACATCACCCGCCTCCCGGTGCGCTACACCTTCGACAACCGCTACTTCAACGACACCTACGAGGGATTGCCCGTCGACGGGTACACCGCGTGGCTGGAGAACATGGCCGCCGACGAGCGGATCGACGTCCGGCTCGACACCGACTGGTTCGAGGTCCGCGACGCGGTCCGCGCCGCCAACCCCGACGCGCCCGTCGTCTACACCGGGCCGCTGGATCGGTACTTCGACTACTCGGCCGGGCGGCTGGGCTGGCGCACCCTGGATTTCGAGACCGAGGTGCTGCCGACCGGCGACTTCCAGGGCACCCCGGTGATGAACTACAACGACGCCGACGTGCCCTACACCCGGATTCACGAGTTCCGGCACTTCCATCCCGAGCGGGACACCTATCCGTCCGACAAGACCGTCATCATGCGTGAGTACAGCCGATTCGCCACCGACGACGACGAACCGTATTACCCGATCAACACTCCGGAGGACCGCGACATGCTCGCCACCTACCGGGATCTGGCCAAGGCCGAGACGGTGCAGGCCAAGGTGCTCTTCGGTGGGCGCCTGGGCACCTATCAGTACCTGGACATGCACATGGCGATCGCCAGCGCGCTCACCATGTTCGAGAACACGCTGGCACCGCACCTGGCCGACGGCGCATCGTTGACGGGCCGGTGAACCGGAGTGAAGCAGACCGGAGTGAAGCAGGCCGGAGTGGAGAAGACAAGGCAGTGACCGTGACCCAAACACAGCCCGAGACCACCATGGCCGAGGAGTCCAAGGCCGTCGAACTGTTGCAGCGGGTGATCTTCCCGCGGCCCGGTGAACCGGTCGACGTGCGGTCGCTGTACCTCGTCGAATCGTGGGGCAACAGTCGTCGCGCACACTCGCCGAGCCGCACCTCGGTGGTTCTCGGCGCCGAGTCCGAGGTCAGCTTCGAAAGCTACTTCAACGCCTTCGCCGCCGCCTACTGGCGCCGCTGGAGTGTCCTGAGCACGGTGGTGCTGCGTGTTGAGGTCATCGGCACCTGCCGGGTGGATCTGTACCGCTCCAAGGTCGACGGTTCCCGGATCGGTATCGGCGGGGATCTGATCGCCACCGACGAGAACGGCCGTGGCGTCATCGAATTCGAGTTGGACCTCGGGCCGTTCGAGGACGGCGGCTGGATCTGGTTCGACATCACCACCGACACCGAGACCGAAATCGTCTCCGCCGGTTGGTATTCGGCGATCGAATGCCCGCAACCGGCAGACACCAAGCGGGTCACCGTCGGTATCCCGACGTTCAACCGGCCCACCGATGCCGTCAATGCGCTCGCCGCCCTCACCTCGGATCCGTTGGTGGACGAGGTGATCGACGCCGTCCTGATGCCCGATCAGGGCACCCGCAAGGTCGTCGACGAACCCGGCTACGCCGAGGCCGCCGGAGCGCTCGGCGAGCGACTGCGCATCTTCGATCAGGGAAACCTCGGTGGTTCGGGCGGGTACGCGCGCATCATGTATGAGGCGCTGCGACTGACCGACAGTCCGTATGTGCTGTACATGGACGACGACATCGCCATCGAACCCGACTCGATCCTGCGGGCCCTGGCGATGTCGCGATTTGCCAAATCCCCCATGCTCGTCGGTGGGCAGATGCTGAACCTGCAGGACCGCAGCCACCTGCACTGCATGGGTGAGGTCATCAATCACCACACCTTCATGTGGACGGCGGCGCCGTTTGTCGAGTATGACCACAACTTCGCCCAGTACCCGCTGCGTGACCGCGAGAACTCCAAGAATCTGCATCGGCGCATCGATGTGGAGGGCAACGGCTGGTGGATGTGCATGATCCCGCGGCAGTGCGCCGAGGAGATCGGCCTGCCGATGCCGTTGTTCATCAAGTGGGATGACTGGGAATTCGCTTTGCGCGCAGCGAAAGCCGGCTATCCGACGGCGACGGTGCCGGGAATTGCCATCTGGCACATGGCGTGGAGCGACAAGGACGACGCCATCGACTGGCAGGCGTACTTCCACCTGCGCAACCGGCTCGTCGTCGCGTCCATCCATCACGACGGCCCGATCAAGGGCATCTTGCAGTCGATGGCCAAGGCGACAGCGAAACATCTTCTGTGCCTTGAGTATTCGACCGTCGCTATCCAGAACGAGGCGATCCGGGACTTCCTGGCCGGTCCGGATCACATCCGTTCGCTGTTGCCGACCGCGCTGCCCAAGGTGGCCGGCATGCGCAAGCAGTTCTCCGACGCGGTGGTCCTGCCGTCGGCGACCGAACTGCCCCGGACCAGTGGTGAGGCAACGCATCTGGGCACCAACATCCCAGAGGGCGCGGTGGCCAAGCTGCGGGCGCTCGCCGGTGTGGTGGTCAACAACATGCGTCCGGCCGACCCGCGGCATCACGAAGTGCCCCAGGCGAATTACCCGCCCATCGAGGCCCGCTGGTTCTCGCTGGGCCGGGTCGACGGCGTCACCGTCACCACCGCCGACGGTCGGGGCGTGGTCTACCGCAAGCGTGATCGGGACACGATGATCGCCCTGGCCCGCGAGTCGGCAGCCCTGGTCCGGGAGTTGAACGAGCGATTCGACGAGATGCGCGAGCTCTATCGCGGCAAACATCAGGAATTGACCAGTAAGGAGAGCTGGGCGGGTGTCTTCGGAATCGACTGACAGCGACGTCAGCACGGTCAGTGTGATCGGCCCGGCACCCACCGGGGAGGCGGCGGCCCTCGTCGCGATCCAAGGTGCTCTCGCGGATCGGCCCGGTGTGCTGCCCGCGGCGCGCGGGCTCTCGCACTTCGGCGAGCATTCGCTGGGGTGGCTGGCGATCAGCGGTATCGGTTGGGCGCTGGCGGTACGCCGCGACGACGAGGTGGCCCAGCGCCGCTGGATCGAGGCCGGTGTCGGTGCCTTCGGTGCCCACGCCGCGTCGGTGATCATCAAGCGCATCGTGCGGCGCCGGCGACCACATGACCCGCGCATCGTCGTCGGGGTGTCGACGCCGAGCCGATTGAGCTTCCCGTCGTCGCATGCCACGTCGACGACGGCGGCGGCCATCCTGATCGGTCGCGCCGCCGGATTACCGCCCTACCTGCTCCCGGCCGCGCTGGTGCCGCCTATGCTCACCTCGCGACTGGTACTCGGTGTGCACTATCCGAGCGACGTCGCCGCCGGTGCGGCGATCGGTGCCCTGAGTGCCGGTGCCGTCGTTGTCGGCGATCAGTTCATCGAGCGCGCCGCCGACACCGCGGCCCGCCATCCGACCACAACCCGGCTCGCCGGCGTGGCCGCCCGCCTCGGTGCGCTCGCACTGGTGCCGGGATCGACGGCCCGCCTGGTGATGTCGCAACTGGTCGGTGGGAAGTTCAGCAACAGGGAGAACGCATGAGCGAGGAGCCGATCGAGCACGGGAAGGTCCTTGGTCCGCCCAAGAACCTGACCGCGGGGCTCATCAAGGCGGTCCGTCCACGTCAGTGGGTGAAGAACGTCCTGGTTCTCGCCGCGCCGCTGGCCGCGGGCAACATCACCGACTCCACCGTCCTCTGGCGGGCCGGCATCGCCTTCATCGCCTTCTGCATGGTGGCGTCGTGCATCTACCTGGTCAACGACTCGATGGACGTCGAGTCCGACCGTAATCACCCGACGAAGCGTTTCCGCCCCATCGCGGCCGGCGTCGTCCCGGTGCCGTTGGCCTACACCCTCGCGGTCATCCTCGGCGCCGGATCGCTCGCGGTGGCCTTCGTCGCGAACTGGCAGACCGCGGTGGTCATCGCCATCTATCTGGTGATCCAGCTCGGCTACTGCTTCGGTCTGAAGAACCAGGCCGTCATCGACATCTGCATCGTGTCGTCGGGCTTCCTGCTGCGGGCCATCGCCGGTGGCGTTGCCGCCGAGATCCGCTTGTCGCAGTGGTTCCTGCTGGTCATGGCGTTCGGGTCGCTGTTCATGGCCGCCGGCAAGCGTTACGCCGAGCTGCAACTCGCCGAACGCACAGGAGCGAAGATCCGCAAGGCGCTGCAGTACTACACCACCACGTACCTGCGGTTTGTCTGGACGCTCGCGGCCACCGCGGTCGTCCTCTTCTACGGTTTGTGGGCCTTCGACAAGAACTCCGACCACGACACAAACGTCGCCTACGCCTTGTCGATGGTGCCGTTCACCATCGCGATCCTGCGGTATGCGGTCGACGTGGACGGCGGCGAGGCCGGTGAACCCGAGGAGATCGCGCTGGGTGACCGCGTACTGCAGGTCCTGGCCGTGGCCTGGATAGTATGCGTGGGTGTCGCGGTCTATGCAGTCTCCTGATCGACCCGCCGACGACCGCCGCACGGCCGACGAGGCGTCGCGGCGTTCGGCGCGCAGAGCCCAGCCCGAGCCGGACGACAACCCGACGCGGTGGCTGCGACTGAATCTCGACGACGAGGGCGCTGTCAGCGACGATGAGGGCGCTGTCAGTGAGAAATCGAGCGCCGTCAGTGAGAAATCGAGCGCTGTCAGTGACGACGAGGGCGCTGTCAGTGAGAAATCGAGCGCTGTCAGTGAGAAGTCGAGCGCTGTCGGTGACGACGAGGGCGCTGTCAGTGAGGACGAGGGCGCCAAGCCGCGTCGCCGCTGGGGTGGCCGCGAGTGGACCGCCGCGATCAGTTTCCTGATCGGTACGGTCGCCGTGACCACCTTCTTCGCCATCGGTGCCTGGCAGCGTCGCTGGATCGCCGACGACGGCCTCATCGTCCTGCGTACCCTTCGCAACCTGTTCGCCGGCAACGGTCCGGTGTTCAACGCGGGGGAGCGGGTCGAGGCCAACACCTCCACCGCCTGGACCTACCTCTTGTGGTTCTGGGCGTGGGTGACCGACGGCCAACTCGAGTACGTCGCGCTGTGGGTGGCGCTGGTGCTGTCGGTGGCGTCCATCCCGATCGCCATGTACGGCACGGCCCGACTCATGGGGACCCGCCTCGGTGGCATCACCGGCGACGGCTACACATTGCTGCTGCCGCTCGGCGCGATCATCTACATCGCTCTCCCGCCCGCCCGAGACTTCGCGACCAGCGGACTGGAGAACGGTCTCTGCATCTTCTGGGCGGCGACGCTGTGGTGCCTGCTGGTGTCGTGGAGCAGGCGGCCTAGCCGACGACGTTCCGGCGACGACGGAACCCGGTGGGGTGCCGCGGCCACGCTGTTCCTCGCGTTCTGGGCCGGTCTGGCACCGTTGATCCGCCCCGAACTCGCCATCGTCGGCGGCATCGCCCTGATGTTGGTGTTTCTCGCCCCGCTCGGATGGAGGATGCGCGTCGGTGTGGTCGTGGTGGCCGCGGTGCTGCCGGTGGGCTACCAGATCTTCCGGATGGGCTATTACGCGCTGCTGGTCCCGAATCCGGCGGTGGCCAAGGACGCCAGCGGCTCCAAGTGGCATCAGGGATTCCTCTACCTGGCCAACCTGTTCGGCCCGTACACGCTGCTTCTGCCGGTGATCCTGGCGTTCGTCGCCGGGATCGTGCTGATCGTCGGTGTGCGGCTGCGGCGATCCCGGCCGACGGCCGCCGCCCCGACGCCTGCTCGCCCGCAGTCGCGGCGCGAGCGCGTGGCCGGCTGGTCGGCGCGCCTGCAGACGCCGAGTGCGGTGGTGATCGCAGTACTGCTCGCCGGCGCCGTCGTCTTCGTGTACTGGCTGCGTCAGGGTGGCGACTTCATGCACGGCCGAGTGCTGCTGACCCCGCTGTTCATCCTGTTGCTGCCGCTGATGGTCATCCCGGTGACGATCCCGGTCCACGGCATCCTCGCCGCATTCCGGCGGACCCCGGGCGCGAAGCAGCAGCCAGACACCGACGACATCGCAGCCGATACCGACGCGGTCGACGACATCGCAGCCGATGCCGACGCCCCAGCGGATGACATCAACTCCGAGGCCTCCGATCAGCCCGGCACCGACCCCGACCGCAACCGACGCACGCGACTTCAGCTGGTCGGTTCGGCCCTGATGCTGGGCATGTGGGTCGCGACGGTGATCTGGGCGGTCGCCGCGCACGAGACCGTGCTGCCCAATGCCGGTATCGACATCGGTCGTAGCGGCATCGTCGACGAACGCCGTTTCTACGTCACCAACATGGGCAACGAGAATCCGGTGACCGCCGAGGACTATCTGCACTACCCGCGGATGCAGGCGATGGTCGAAAACATCGAGAAGTACCGCACCGAGGGCGGGGTACTGCTGGCGTCGTTCAACTACGACGAGTGGTACATCGCCAAGCTGCCGGAGCGGACCCCGGCCGACAAGCGGCAACTCACGGTGTACTTCCTCAATCTCGGTATGACGAGCATGAACGCGCCGCTCGACGTGCGCGTCGTCGATCAGATGGGCCTGGCGTACCCGCTGGCCGCTCACACCGAGCGGCTCGAGGACGGCCGCATCGGGCACGACAAGGTGTTGCCGTCGGAGTGGGTGGTCGCCGAGGCCGGTGCCAACCCACGCAAGCCGGTGCTGCCGGGATACCTCGACGAGGACGTGGTGCGTCAGGCTCAGGTGGCTCTCACCTGCCCCGCCACCCAGGACCGGTTCGCCTCGTTCGAGGAGCCGTGGTCGTGGTCGCGGTTCAAGCGCAATCTGGTGCAGTCTTTCGGGTTCACCGACTACCGGATCAATCGCAATCCCGAATACGAGATCCAGCGCTGTGGCCTGCAGATGCCGGAACGTCTCAACCCGCGGTGATGCGCGGTCTCGCACGGGTCGCGCACAGAACTTGCGAGAAATGATCTCGAATCGGTAACGTGCCGCGCGGCGCGATCGATAGAACGACCGTGAACAAGACGTCCGGTGACGTCTGTCAGCACCAACCTGAGAGCGATGTGAGAGAGATCACAGAGTTTGTCAGGGTTCGGCAACTCACATAGGCTGCCGAAAGTCGTGTGCGAGCGATCGCACGAGCATGTGGTGTTGGGGGTCAACCGGAGGTCGTCGTTGTAATCCGGCGTGGGCGGACCGATCTGACGGGTCCGTGACACCGGTGACAGAGGGAGATTTCAGTCGATGGGTGCAGGTGAGATGAGACCGAAGGCGACCGGTGGGTTCCGGCTCCGCAGTCGGCTGGTGGCGGTCGTGGTCGCCGCGCTGACGGTGGCCGGACTTGTGGGAGTGGTTGCCGGTTCCGGTCAGGCGGATGCCCGGATCAACGGCACCGGCCTCCAGAACAACTTCAGTATCGACGCCTGCGGAATGCCCACCAATGGGGCGTTCGGCAACAAGTCGATGGCACCGGGCCGGGTCAACGTCCGCACCTGGTTCAAGCCGGGCAATCAGCGCACCGTCATCATGCTCGACGGTATGCGCGCCCAGTACGACTACTCCGGCTGGGAGATCAACACCAACATCCAGGAACTGGTCAAGCGAGGCATCAACGTCGTCGAGCCGATCGGCGGCCCGGCCAGCTTCTACACCAACTGGAATGCGCCCAGTAACTTCAACGGGCAGCAGCGTCGGTACATGTGGGAATGCGTCATCCAGAATCGTCTGGTGCCGGCGCTCAAGCAGCGTGGCTACAAGGGCAAGAACGGCAAGTACGCCATCATGGGTATCTCCTCGGGTGGTAACGCCGCGCTGTCGCTGGCCGCGCACCGCCCCGACCTCTACTACGCCGCCGGCTCGCTGTCTGGCTACAACTTTTTGAGCGCCCCGGGCATGCACACGATGATCCGGCTCGCGATGCTCGACGTCGCACCGGCGCCGTGGAACGTCGACGCGATGTGGGGCCCGCCGTGGGATCCGCGCTGGTACGACAACGACCCGTCGATGCTCATCAACCGGATGCACGGGATGAAGATCTTCGTCGGCTCGGGTAACGGCCTGTTCGGTCGGTACAACGCACTGCCGAACGTGTTCGACGACCTCTTCAAGGGTTCGACGCTCGAGGTGCTCGCCTTCACCCAGGCCAAGGCCTTCGAGGGGCTGGCACTGATCAACGGTCTGCCGGTGATGAGTCACTACGCCAACGGCACCCATGCCTGGGGCTACTGGCAGGACATGGTGTGGAACGCCTACGCACAGGGCTTCTTCCGCTGATCCGCTAGACGCGGCAACTGCTCTACCGACCCCGGTCGGAACCACTGGTTCCGGCCGGGGTCTTCGCATCGGCCGGTCACCGGGTCGGGACGCTACATCTGTCCGCCTAGATCACAGAAGTCACAAAAATCTCATCTGCCACAGCGTGGCGTCCCCGCCCGACGCGCATGACCGTGTAAGAAACACCTGAGGCTAAATGACACCAGTGAGATTTTTGTGACTCATGTGGTGTTCGGGAGGACAATCCCCCGTGGCGACGGGTCGTCGGGGTGCGAAGGAGCTCAAGGGAATGCGAACAGCGAGTGCGGGGCGGCCACGGTGGCGCAACCCCGTCCGAATGATCATCACGATGGTGGTGATCGCCGTGGTGGCAGCGGCGTGGACGTTGATCGGGCAGCAAACCGCACACGGCGCACCGGCACCCGCGCCGGCCGCGCCACCGGCGACCTCCCCGGCACCGTCACCCGCCTCCCCGGCACCGGCGGAATCTCCGGCCCCGGCGGCCAGTCCCGCGCCGGCCGCAGCGCCCGCGGCGACGGCACCCGCCCGCGTCACCAAGACGTACTGGTACACCGACCGCCGGGTCGCCCTGTGGGTGTTCTCGCCGGCGATGAACACCGAGATCCAGGTGCAGATCCTGCTCGCCCGCGACTGGTGGGCCAATCCTCGGGCCAAGTTCGCCCAACTGACGATGCTCGACGGCCTGCGTGCCCAGGATGACCAGAGCGGCTGGATCATCAACACCGACATCGTGAACTTCTACCAGGACAAGAACGTCAACGTCATCCTGCCGATCGGTGGCGAATCCAGCTTCTACACCGACTGGCAGCAGCCGGACAAGGGCAAGACCTACAAGTGGGAGACCTTCCTCATCCATGAGCTCCCGCCGATCCTGGAGGGCGACTGGCGGTCGACCGACGTCCGCGGGATCGAGGGGCTGTCGATGGGTGGCTCCGCGGCGATGATGCTCGCGGCCCGCAATCCCGGTTTCTACAAGTTCGCCGGTTCGTTCTCCGGCATCCTTCAGATGACGTCCTACGGCATGCCGCAGGCGATTCAGTTCGCCCTGCGCGACGGTGGCGGCTACGACGCGATGAAGATGTTCGGGCCGCCCAGCGATCCGGCCTGGAAGGAACACGATCCCTACCTGCTGGCCGACAAGCTCCAGGGCACCAGCCTCTATATCTCCTCCGGGAACGGAATGATCGGCCCGCACGACTCACCGTCGGACATCCCGATGCTGGCCACCAACTACTCCGGCGTCGGCCTGGAACTACTCTCCCGGGTCACCTCGCAGCAGTTCGCGATCAAGCTGAACCAGTTGGGGATTCCCGGTCAGGCCGTCTACCGGGCATCGGGCACCCACACCTGGCCGTACTGGGAGTTCGAGATGCATCAGGCATGGCCGCAGGCCGCCGCCGCACTCGGCCTGTCCGGCGACAAGGTCAGCTGCCGTCCCAGCGCCGCGTTCAAGAAGGTCGCCGACCGCGCCCGGATCGGTGCCTGCCTCACGCCGGAGTACGCCGTGCCAGGCGGTCGGGCACAGGACTTCGCCGGCGGACGCATCATCACCGGACCCAAGGGCCCGAAGGTGGTGGGTGGGGCCATCGGCGGCGCCTACGCGGGTGCCGGCGGACCGGGCGGCAAGCTCGGCCTGCCCACCGGGGACGAACAGAACTGGCGCGACGGCGGCAAGTTCCAGACGTTTGAGCACGGTCGGATCAACTGGACACCGCGCGGAGGTGCCGTACTCGCCCGGTGACCGAACCCGACATGAACACGCAGGAGCCGCTCCACACCACGTGGGGCGGCTCCCGCGTGTGATCCCGGGGACATCGGAGTGTGCCGGGCCTGAGAGCTCTCTGTGGAATCCATGGGTTTTCCGCAGATCACGTGTTCCCGCGGCCGGATTCGTCGGAGGTGTTGGGTAGCCTTGCGCTGGCGGTCCGCACACCGACCGGTGAGCGTTGGCCCGATGTTGTTTGTGCCGTGCTGTTTTCACGGCGCGAGACGTGGAAGCGATGACGAAGTGATGATGACCAAGTGATGATGACCAAGTACCTCAGGCTCGGCCTGATGATGATGGGCGCCGCGTTGGCGTTCGGCTCGCTGACGGCGTGTTCGGATGATTCGACCGCGAGTGCCCCGATCACCAGCAACCCGGTCACCACCACCTCGCTGTACTCGGCGTCGTCCAGTGCGCCCTCGTCGTCGGCCGCCGCCGACTCCTCGTCCCCCGATTCGGCGACATCGACTACCGCTGGTTCGAGTCTGCCCGCCACGGCACCGCGTACCACCGCGGCGGCGTCGGGTTCGTTCGTCGCACCGTCGGGTCAGGCCCTCGATCCCAAGGCCAAGCGGTATCTGCAGGCCCTGCGCGATCAGAACGTCACCCTGCTCGGCGACGAGGACAACGGCGTCGCGTTGAGCGTCGCGATCTGGGTGTGTGAGGCCCAACGCAAGAACACCGATCCGGTGACCACCAAGGGGTATGTGGTGGCGCTGGTGGCGCCCGGCACCAACAGCACGCAGGAGGCCAACGCCAAGGCCGACAAGGTGATCAAGGCCGCCGAGGATTACTACTGTTGAGCGCGGGATCACCGCTTCTGAGCGGACACCCTGACCGGTGAACGCCGCCCGCCGATCTCGCCGTGCCCGATCGCGCCCGGCCCGCCGACGCATCCTGCCGCTGATGCTCGCAGCGGTCGCCCTGCTCGCGATCATCGCCATCGTTCTCGTCGTGCTGTGGGTGCAGGGTCTGCGTGGCGGTGCGCCGCAACCGCCGGGCACCTCGACCACGCCGTCGACGCCGTCCACCCGCCCCGAGGCGCAGTCTGCCGACTGTCCGGACGTGTTGACCCTGGTGGTGCCGGGTACCTGGGAGTCGGCCGCCGATGACGACCCGGACAACCCCACGGCCAATCCGCGATCGTTGATGCTGCGCGTCTCCTCGGCGCTCAAGGAGCAGTTCCCCGAATCGCGGACCGAGGTGTACACGGTTCCCTACGTGGCGCAGTTCCGTAACCCGACCAACCTCAACGACCACCAGGCCGACTACAACGACTCGCGGACCCAGGGCTACAAGCGGGCCGCGGGCAAGATCATCAGCACGCACGAGCGTTGCCCGCTGACCCGTTACGTGATCATGGGCTTCTCACAGGGTGCGGTGATCTCCGGTGATCTCGCCTCGGCGATCGGAAACGGGCGGGGCGGGGTGCTACCCGCCGAGGATGCCGATCTCGTCCTCGGCGTCGGATTGATCGCCGACGGTCGTCGGCAACCCGGCGATCAGCGCGACATCACCCCGAGCCCGCCGGGCGTCGGAGCCGAGATCTCGCTGAGTGGAATGGGTACGCTCGTACCGGGAATCACGATGACCGGACCACGCACCGGCGGATTCGGCAGCGTTCGCGACAAGGTCGTATCCATCTGTGCGCCAGGCGATCTCATATGTGACGCGCCCACCGTCACCAATCCGCTGGGCGCGGTCAACCAGTTGCTCGGCGCATTGAACAACCCGGTGCACGCCCTCTACGCGACACCGCGGTACTGGTCCCACGACGGCGCCACCGCCACCCAGTGGATGCTCGGCTGGTCGCAGAACCTGATCGACGCGGCGCCCCGCCCGGCCCACAACTGACGGGCGCAACAAGCGCCGCCTACGAGCCCGTGTGTGCGCCGCGCCGCGATGCAGGAGGAAGAGCGAGGAGCGTAGCGACGATGCGATGACGACGACGAGCGGTGCAGGTGGGCGCACGCACGCGCGATTCGCGGAGCGATCGCAACCAAGCACCGTTTGGTGAGCTCACGGGCCTGCATTAACGTTGTGGGCTGGTTCGGCGATGTCCCCCAAAGTGGGGGAGATCCTCCGCCGGAACATCGACGACGCCGGGCAGGTACCGCCGGGCACGAGGAGAGACGCGTATGACCCAGGTCGAGCCCGCCGGGCCGGGCCAGAGCACTGTGCGCAAGTTCCGGTTCGGCGCGGGTGGCGAGGGCAACAAGGACGAGGGCGGCGCCCGTAAGTTCGTCAAACTCGCGCAAACCGCCGAAGAGTACGGATACGACACGTTCGCGGTACCGGATCACCTCGGTAATCAGGTCGGACCGCTGGCCGCGCTGGGTGCACTCAGTCAGGCCACCAGCCGTATCCGCCTCGCCACCTCGGTGCTGGCCAACGGCTTCCGCAATCCGGCGATCCTGGCCAAGGAGGCCAACACGATCGACGTGCTGAGCAAGGGACGCCTCGAACTCGGCATCGGCGCAGGCTGGATGAAAGAGGAATTCGACAAGGCGGGTATCCCGTTCGAATCGCCCGGCGTACGCATCCGGCGTCTCGACGAGTCGCTGACCATCCTCGACAAGCTGATGCGCGGCGAGACCGTGGACTTCGACGGCGAGTTCTATCAGATCAAGGGACTCGAGGGCACGCCGCGGCCCCGGCAGGGACCGCGCCCGCCGATCGCCGTCGGCGGTGGCGGCCCCAAGATGCTCGCGCTGGCAGCCAAGCACGCCGACATCATCTCGGTGGCGCCGGGCACCACACCCGACGGCAAGATGAAGCTCTCCGACATGACGATCGAGAAGACCGCCGAGCGCGTGGACCGCATCCGTGCGGCGGCCGGCGACCGATTCGACGACATCGAGATCAATTGGACCATCGCGGTCATCGTCATCACCGACGATCGGCAGGCCACCGCCGAGATGGCTCTCAAGGCGCTTGATCAGGGGTATCCGCCGAACATCGCCCGCGACGCCGAGTTCACCGTCGACGATGTGCTGAGCTCGCCGTACATCGCGATCGGCTCCTTCGAGGAGATCGCCGATCAGATCCGCGAGATCCGGCGCCGGACGTCGATGTCGTACGTCGGGGTGTTCCCGACCCAGATGGACGCGTTCGCGCCGGTGATCTCGCTCCTCAAGGGAGAGTAATGTGTGACCTCGGTCTGGCGGCGCACCCGGACACCGGATATGCGTGAACCCGGTGGTGTCCGCCCAGGTGAGGGGCCTGCAGTCACGTGATCGGGCTGCAGGATCACAAAAAGCGGACATGACGATCACGCGAAGCGAAACCGAAGACGCGACTGCACTACCGTGAGGCGGTAGTCGCGAGATGAGTACCGATGCGAACACCGATGCCCGAGCAGTCGAGCGTCATCGTTGTTCGTGGGCGCCGCGGGGTGTGCCACGAGAAAGGTACGCACTCACCTGCCCGGCAGGGGAGTGACGTGGGGGCCACAGGAGTAGATGGATGCTGAACACTGAATTCGACCAGTTCCTCGACGAGAACGGTCAGCTGCACTTCACCGAGGACGCGACGCTCGTCGACTATGTCGAGCGCAACGTCCGCGACGCGGCCGACACCCTCGCGTACCGATTCATCGATTACAGCCGTGAACGTGACGGTGAGCGTCAGGACCTCACCTGGGCACAGTTCGGCAAGCGACTGCGCGCGGTGGCCGCCCGACTCCAGCAGGTCACCAAGCACGGGGACCGGGTCGCCATTCTCGCCCCGCAGTCGTTGGAGTACGTCATCGGCTTCTTCGCCGCGCTCTACGCCAGCAACGTCGCCGTACCCCTGTTCAGCCCCGATGAGCCCGGCCACACCGACCGCCTGACCGCGGTCCTCGCCGACTGCGAACCGACCGCCATCCTCACCTCCACCAAATCCGCCGAGGCGGTCCGCAACTTCTTCGCCGACCGCCCCGCCAAGGAACGTCCTCGTGTCATCGCCGTCGACGCGGTCCCCGACTCCGTCGGCTCCGGCTGGGTCGCCCCCGTCGCCGGCAAGGACCACAACAAGGACACCGTCGCCTACCTGCAGTACACCTCCGGCTCCACCCGCGTACCGGCCGGCGTGGAGATCACCTACCAGGCCGTCGCCGCCAACGTTCTGCAGATCTACGACTGCATCGAGATCGACCGCAACGCCCGCGGCGTCACCTGGCTGCCGATGTTCCACGACATGGGACTGCTGACGGTGATCCTGCCCGCGCTCGGCGGAAAATACATCACGATCATGAGCCCGCAGGCCTTCGTGCGCCGCCCCGGCCGCTGGATCCGTGAACTCGCCGCCGACGACGACAACGCCCCCACCTACGCCGCCGCACCGAACTTCGCCTACGAGCACGCCGCCGCACGCGGACTGCCCAAGCCCGGCGAGACCCTCGACCTGTCCAACGTGATCGGACTCATCAACGGTTCCGAGCCGGTCACGGTCAGCTCGATGAAGAAGTTCAACGACGCCTTCGGTCCCTACGGCCTGCCGAAGACCGCGATCAAACCCTGCTACGGCATGGCCGAGGCCACCCTGTTCGTCTCCGCCACTCAGCGCGACAACGAGGCCAAGATCATCTACGTCGACCGCGACGAACTCAGCGCCGGACGAATGAAGATCATCGACTCCGACGCCCCCAGTGCCGTCGCACAGGTGTCCTGCGGCCAGGTCGCCCTGAGCCAGTGGGCCGCCATCGTCGACGCCGCCGACTACGACGAGACCGGCACCGCCACCGAGAAGGCCGACGGCCAGGTCGGCGAGATCTGGCTGCACGGACTCAATATCGGCGCCGGCTACTGGAACAAGCCCACCGAATCCCAGCGAACCTTCCACAACACGATCGACGTGCCGCTGCCCCAGGGCAGCCACACCGACGGGGCACCCGAGGGCGCCGAATGGATGCGCACCGGCGACTACGGCGTCTGGTTCGAAGGTGAGCTCTACATCACCGGCCGCGTCAAGGACCTCGTCATCGTCGACGGCCGCAACCACTACCCGCAGGACATCGAGTTCAGCGCCCAAGAGGCCAGCACCGCGCTGCGCCCCGGTTTCGTCGCCGCCTTCGCGGTCCCGGCCAACCAACTGCCCGCCGTCGTCTTCGAACAGTCGACCAGCGGTCTGAGCTTCGACCCCGACGACGCCTCCGAACAACTCGTCATCGTCGCCGAGCGCGGACCGGGCAAGAAGACCGACCCGCAGGAGATCGCCGACACCGTCCGCGCCGCCATCGCACAGCGCCACGGCGTCATGGCCCGCGACATCCTCCTCGTGCCCGCCGGCTCCATCCCCCGCACCTCCAGCGGCAAGATCGCCCGGCGCGCCACCAAGGCCGCCTACATCGACGGCAGCCTGCGGGGTGGGTACAAGCAAACAGCTTTCCCGGATGCGGGCGCTTAGCGGCGTGCTGACTGGCGCCGCTTCCGGCGGCGCGGGTGTTTGCGCCCTTGAGCACCGCTCGTCGTCGAAGACGACGCCGCGAAGATGTGGCGTCCGCTCCGCGTCCGCGAGTGTTCGGGCCCGGAGGCGCCACTCAACCCGACGGCTTCGCTCCTCGCTCTTCCTCCTGCATCGCGGCGCGGCCCGAACACCTGGTGGTAGCGGTGCGCCACTCCATTTCCGCAGGGCCGGTCCAGTACCGGCCCACTGATGAGTATTTTGGGTACTGATGTCTGAACTGCATAACGACGCCAACACTGGGTCCGACGACACCGTCAACGAGGGTGCCGCGGCTCCCGCTTCCCCCGACGGCGAGACCGCCGGTGGCCTGACCGTCGGCGAACTGCGCGACTGGCTGCGGAACTGGGTGTCGGAGGCGACCGGTGTCCCCGCCGACCAGATCAACGACGACCGGCCGATGGAAGAGCTCGGCCTGTCCTCACGCGATGCGGTGGCCCTGGCCGCCGACGTCGAGGACAAGACCGGCGTCATCCTCACCGCGACCGTCGCCTACAACCATCCGACCATCGCGATGCTGGCCAAACGCATCATCGAGGGCGATCCCGACGAGGATGTCGACGTCGACGCCGACCGCTTCTGGGAACGCGACCGCGACGACGCCGACGACATCGCCATCGTGGGCCTGTCGACACGATTCCCGAAGGCCGGCGACACCCCAGACTCGACGTGGGACGCACTGATCACCGGCCGTGACGGCATCTCGGACCTGCCCGAGGACCGGTGGACGGAATTCCGTTCCGATCCGCAGATGGCCGAGGTGCTCGCCAAGCGCAACCTGCGCGGCGGCTACCTCGACGACGTGAAGTCCTTCGACGCCGACTTCTTCCAGATGAGTCCGCGTGAGGTCGAGATGGTCGACCCGCAGCAGCGTCTCGCGATGGAACTGACCTGGGAGGCGCTCGAGCACGCCCACATCCCGGCCAGCGATCTCAAGGGCGGGCAGGTCGGCGTCTTCGTCGGCACCTCCACCAACGACTATCAGCTGATGGCCGCCCTCGGCCTCGGCGAGGGTTCCGACGAGACCGCCGCCTACGCCCTGACCGGCACCGCGACCTCGATCATCGCCAACCGCGTCTCCTACTTCTTCGACTTCCACGGCCCGTCGGTGGCCATCGACACCGCGTGCTCCTCGTCGCTGGTCGCCGTGCATCAGGCCGTCCGAAGCCTGCGCTCCGGCGAATCCGACGTCGCGCTGGCCGGTGGCGTCAACATGATCCTCACCCCCGCCGCGACCGTCGGCTTCGACACCATCGGCGCGGTCGCCAAGGACGGTCACATCAAGGCCTTCTCCTCTGACGCCGACGGCATGGTGCGTTCCGAGGGTGGCGGCATGTTCGTCCTCAAACGCCTCGCCGACGCCCGCCGCGACGGTGATCAGGTGCTGGCCGTCGTGTCCGGTTCCGCGGTCAACTCCGACGGCCGCTCCAACGGCATCTTCGCCCCCAATCCCGAAGCGCAGGTGGAGGTGCTGCGATCGGCCTACGTCGACGCCGCGCTCGACCCGCGTCAGGTCGACTACATCGAGGCCCACGGCACCGGCACCATCCTCGGTGACCCCATCGAGGCCGACGCCCTCGGCCGCGTGGTCGGCCGTGGCCGCGTGGTCGGTGCGCCCGCTCTGCTCGGGTCGGCCAAGACCAACTTCGGTCACATGGAATCGGCGGCCGGTGCCGGCGCACTGGCCAAGGTGGTGCTGTCGTTGCAGCACAACACGATTCCCGCATCCCTCAACTACGCGGGCCCCAACCCGTACATCCAGTTCGAGGCGACCGGACTCAAGGTGACCCCCGAGGTCACCGAATGGCCGCGGTACTCCGGGCACGCCATCGCCGGCGTCTCCGGCTTCGGATTCGGTGGCACCAATGCGCATGTCATCGTGCGTGAGGTGCTGCCGGGTGATCTGACCCGCGGCGACGTCGACATCCCCGCGCTCGACGCGGCGGCCGCCGAGACCCCCGTGGCCGACGACGATGACGACGACGAATTCCTCACCGAGGCCGAGCGTGCGGTCCTCGCCGCGCAAAACCCGGCCGCCGAGGCGCCTGCCGCCGTCGCCGAATCCGATCCCGCCGAGGGGTTCGCACCGGCCGCGGCCGAGGGCTCGGTGGTGCCGCTGGTGATCTCGGCATTCCTGCCGTCGCGTCGCCGCAAGGCCGCCGCCGACCTCCTGTCATGGCTGGAATCCGATGCGGGACAGGCGACTCCGCTCGCCGACATCGGCCGCGCGCTGGCACACCGCAACCACGGGCGGTCCCGTGCGGTGGTGATGGCCCGCAGCCACGACGACGCGATCAAGGGTGTTCGCGCGGTCGCCGAGGGCAAGGCCAATCCGACTGTGTATTCGGTGGATTCACCGGATGCGGCGTCGGCGGTCTGGTTGCTCTCCGGTTTCGGATCGCAGCATCGCAAGATGGCCAAGCAGCTCTACACCGAGAATCCGGTGTTCGCCAAGTATGCTGACCGGGTCGACGCCTTCGTGCAGCAGGAACTCGGCTACTCGATCGTCGAGATGTTCCTCGACGACGCACAGACCTACGGCATCGAGACCAGCCAGGTCGGCATCTACACCATCCAGGTGGCCCTGGCCGACACGCTGCGTCACTTCGGCGCCGAACCCGGTGTGCTGGTGCCCCATTCGATGGGTGAGGCATCCGCCGCCTACATCAGCGGCGGACTGTCGCTGGCGGACGCCACCCGCGTCATCTGCCAGCGTTCGCGCCTGATGGGTGAGGGTGAGTCGATGCTCCAGGGCGACGACATCCGCCTGATGGCGCTGGTCGAGTACTCCGCCGACGACATCACCGGTGTGCTCACCGACTACCCGGATCTGGAGATCTGTGTGTACGCGGCACCGACGCATACCGTCATCGGCGGGCCGGAATCGCAGGTCGACGCGATCGTCGCGCGCGCCGAGGCCGAGGGCAAGCTGGGTCGCAAACTCCAGACCAAGGGCGCCAGCCACACCTCGCAGATGGACCCGCTGCTCGGCGAATTGTCCTACGAGCTCACCGGAATCGAGCCGCTACGGCCCACCGTCGGCTTCTACAGTTCGGTGGATCGGGAGACCTTCTACCGACCCGGGCATGAGCCGGTGCACACCATCGACTACTTCCTCAAGGGCCTACGCCACAGCGTGTGGTTCTCCCAGGCCATCTCGAAGTCGGTGGAGAACGGGCACCGCACCTTCCTGGAACTCTCACCCAACCCGACCGTCCTCATCTCCGTTGCCGCGGTGACCTTCTCGTCGGGTCTGCACGACGCGGAACTGATCGAGACGTTGCGCCGCAAGGAGGACGAGAGCTACGGGCTCATCAACGCCTTGATGAAGCTCTACGTGCACGGACATCCGGTGAACGTCGGATCACTGTTCGGCGCAGGCGATTTCGCCGACATCCCGCGAACCCGCTTCGAGCGCAAGGAATACTGGCTCTCCGCCTCGCTGTCGTCGGGTTCGGGTGTCGGCAAGGTTCCCGGCGCCCACGTGGCGCTGCCGGACGGTCGGCATGCCTGGGAGGTCAACGCCGCCGCCGTCACCGACCCGCGTGAGCTGGTGCGGGCGGCGGCCGCTCAGGTCCTCTCCGGCGCCACGGTCGGTGCGGCCCTCGCCCATGGCGAGCTGCCGTCGGCGGGCACCCTGACGACGACGCTGAGCCCGCACCCGGGTGGCGCGTCGGTGACGGTGCATGCCCGGGACGACAAGAACACGGCCGACAAGAACTTCCGGCTGCTCTTCGAGGCCGCGGTGACCGGCGACCTCGCCGACGGCGCTCCGAATTCCGTTGACGGCACCCAGAATCTCGTTGACGCCGCCCAGAATGTCACTGGCGGCGCTCCGGCGAAGGTCGATCCGGACAAGATCGGTTATACCGACACCTCGGTGGTCGTCGAGGACGAGGTGATCGACGACATCGGCAACCGCTGGGACCCGGCATCGGGCGAGTCGGTGGAGGATCGGCTCGCGATCATCGTCGGTGAGTCGATGGGGTATGACCCCGAAGACCTGCCGCGCGAGATCCCGCTCATCGAACTCGGGCTGGATTCGCTGATGGCGGTGCGCATCAAGAACCGCGTCGAGTTCGAGTTCGACATCCCGCAACTGCAGCTGCAGGCGATGCGTCAGGCCAACCTCGCCGACGTCACCAAGTTCGTCGAGTACGCGGTCGCCCACCGTGACGAACTCGACTCGCTGGCCGAGAATGCCGGCGGCGGAGGCGAACTCGACACCGCCGCGCTCAACGCCTACATCGACGAGCAAAACGCCAAGCGTGCCGCCGCCCCCACTGCAGCACCTTCCCCCGCGGCTGAACCCCCCGCCGTGGAGGCCACAGCTTCCCCTTCGGCTGAACCCCCCGCCGTGGAGGCCACACCTTCCCCTGCCCCCGACCTCACCGATCAGAAGGCCGTGGCCGACGCCGCGGGCTCCGACGTCCCGCCGCGTGACGCGGCCGAGCGTCTGACCTTCGGGGTGTACGCGGTGATCACCAAGCGGTCCGCGGGCGGCATCTTCAACAAGCTGCCGGTGCTGGAAGAGGAAGTGGCACAAGCACTCACCGACAAGCTCAACGAGCGCACCGGTGGCGATATCGACGTCGAGGACATCCTCGACTCGGAGACGATCGAGGAGATGTCGAACTACGTTCGCGAGTTCCTCGACGCCGCCGCCGACACCGACGGCTTCATCCGATACCTGCGGCTGACGCCGGCGGGCAAGAAAAGCTACGACCCGAGCGCCGGAGATCCGGTGCCGGCGTTGCTGTTCCATCCCGCCGGCGGCAACACCTCGGCGTATGAGGCGCTGCTGAAGCGGCTGCCCGACGATCAGCCGGTGATCGGTTTCGACCGCGTCGAGGGCAGCATCGAAGAGCGTGTGCGCCAATACATGCCACGCCTGCGCGAGGTGCAGCCGCACGGCCCGTACGTGCTGATCGGCTGGTCCCTCGGCGGTGCTCTCGCCTACGGCTGCGCGCAGGTGCTCGCCGAGGAGGGTGAGGACGTCGCGTTCGTCGGCCTGATCGACGTCGTCCGGCCGCGCCACGACGTGGCGGAGACCTCGGACACCAAACGTCAACGGCTGGAACGATGGAAGGAGTTCGCGATCCGCAACTACGATCTCGACGCCGACATCCCGATCCCGATGGATCGGCTGGTCGAGGCCGACGACGAGGGGCAGTTCGCGATCATCATGGAGATGATGTCGATGTCGGGCACCAAGATCCCCGGCGGGATCATCGAGCATCAGCGCACCTCGTTCATCGACAATCGTGCGCTCACCAACATCCGGCCGACCCGCTACGACGGCAAGGTGGTGCTCTACCGCGCCGACCGGATGCACGACGGCGCCATCGAACTCGAGCCGCAATGGGCCGAGATCGACGAGGACGGCCGCTGGGGTGAGGTCGTCGACGATCTGGAGATCATCCACATCGGTGGCGATCACCTCTCGATCGTCGACGAACCGTTCATCGGCAAGATCGGTGCCGACCTGACCCGCCGCCTGAGCGACGTTCCGGCGCCCAGCACCCACTGACAACGGCTAGGAGTAGACCGTGGAGACGACCGCAGCGAAACTCGCCGACCTTCGGGCCAAGCTCGAACTGGCGAAGGAACCGGCCGGCGAGAAGGCGATCGCCAAGCGAGCCAAGAAGGGGATTTTCTCTCCCCGTGAGCGTTTGGCGATGCTGTTCGACCCTGGGACCTTCGTCGAGATCGGTGCGCTGGCCAAGATGCCGGGTGCGGCGGAGACCGGTTACGGCGACGGCGTCGTCACCGGCCACGGCTTGGTCCACGGCCGTCCGGTCGCCGCGTTCTCCCACGATCAGTCCGTCCTCGGCGGCACCGTCGGTGAGATGTTCGGCCGCAAGGTCGCCGCGCTGATGGAGTGGGCCGGGCGGATCGGCTGCCCCATGGTCGGCATCAACGACTCGGCCGGTGCGCGCATCCAGGACGCGGTGACGTCACTGGCCTGGTACGCGGAGATGGGCCGGCGTAACGATCTGCTGTCCGGTCTGGCGCCGCAGATCTCGGTGATCCTCGGCAAGTGCGCGGGCGGTGCCGTGTACACCCCGGCCAACACCGACATCCTGGTGGCCGTCGAGGACAAGTCCTACATGTTCGTCACCGGGCCGGACATCATCAAACAGACCACCGGAGAAGAGATCTCGGCCGAGGACCTCGGCAGTGCGCACAATCAGGCGCGGTGGGGCAACATCCACCACGTCGCCGCCGACGAGAAGGCCGCCTTCGAGTGGGTGCGGGACTACCTGCAGTACATGCCGTCGAGTTGCTACGAGCGCCCGCCGGTGATCAACCCGGGCCTCGAGCCGGAGATCACCGCCAGCGATCTCTCCCTCAATGAGTTCATGCCCGATTACGACAACGCGGGCTACGACATGCACGACGTCATCATCAAACTCTTCGACGACGGCGCCTTCCTCGAGGTCGGAGAGTTGTTCGCGCCCAACATCATCACCGGGTACGCCCGGGTGGACGGCCAGTCGGTGGGTGTGGTGGCCAACCAGCCGAGTGTGATGGCCGGGACCCTGGACACCGATTCGTCGGAGAAGGCCGCGCGATTCGTGCGGATCTGCAACGCCTTCGGGATCCCGCTGATCTTCCTCGTCGACACCCCCGGCATCCTGCCGGGCCTGGTGGAGGAGCAGAAGGCGACGATCCGGCGGTCCGGCCGATTCCTCTACGCCTACGTCGAGGCCGACGTCCCGAAGATCACCGTGGTCCTGCGCAAGGCCTACGGCGGCGCGTATGCGGTGATGGGATCCAAGCAACTCGGCGCCGACATCAACTTCGCGTGGCCGTCGGCGAAGATCGCGGTGATGGGTGCCGAGTCGGCCGCGGCGGTGCTGACCCGACGGCAGACCGAGGGGATGAGTGCGCACGACGCCGACAAGGTGCGCCGCGACTTCATCGACTTCTACAACACGATGATGGCCACGCCGTATCTGGCTGCCGAACGCGGTTACATCGACGCGGTCATCGAGCCCGCCGAGACCCGGCTGCAGTTGCGAAAGGCGTTGGCGCAGTTGCGTGACAAGCAGATGCTCCGCACCGACCGCAAGCACTTCCTGATGCCCATCTGATCGCCCGGGAGCGATCACCCCGGAGCGATCACCCCGGAGTGCTCACCGGACTCGCGCAGTCGAGTAGTTCGGCGGTGTCGACGATCTTGCGTCGCCAACGCTTCAGCGGCTTGCCGGCGTCGCGTTCGGCCTTGTCGATGTGCTTCCAGCCCTCGCCGGACACCCGTCGGTAATCGCTTTGCGCGAGCAGCTCATCGAGACCTGGGTGACATTCTTCGCGGTCTGGCCCATCGCGATATAGACGTCGGGCAGTTCGTTACGTCCGCAGGGATCGATCCACGGGCCGGCGACGACGAATGCGCCGCCTTCGCCTGCTTGGATCGCATGCATGGCCACCCGTGCCGCCTGCACGCTCGACGCGCAGTAGCGGGTGACCGTGGTGCCGGGTGAGTACTTTCTGACCACAGGCTGAGCATGGCCCGATGGGATTGGAGTGGTTAGGTTTTCAGCCTTGTCTCACCGGGTCTCGACCTCGACAAGCTCGGCCCGGCGGACACGGGTGTCGTTTCGACGGAGCTCAACGCGGCGGCTGACTGGCTCCGACCCGGCGAAATCGTTCTGCCGGCAAGATCGCGCCGCGGCCGGCGACAGATACAACACCCGGCGGACAACACCCCGCGTGGCGCGAAGATCGAACGCGATTGCGGCAGTCCACTTCAGCGAGTTGACCCGGATCATTCCCACCGAGATGGACGGTGCGGTCCTCACCGAGATCGCAGCGACCCGCGTCGGGTCTTCCTAGCCCACTGCGGTGCCGAGTGCTTTTCCGATCGCGAACGTCACGATCATCGCGATGGCGCCTCCGACGACGACCCGGCACATCGGCCGCCACGGCGATGAGCCGCCGAGGACGGCGCCGACGTAGCCGGTCAAGGCCAGGGCGACGATCACCGCTGCGAAGGTGATCGGCACCCGAACATTGATTGGCGGCAACAGGATCGCCAGCATCGGCAGCAGGGCGCCGGACAGGAACGACACCGCAGAGGACACCGCGGCCATCCACGGGTTGGTGAGTTCGTGGGGGTCGATGCCGAGTTCGATGTCGGCGTGGGCCTCGAACGCATCACGGTCGGTCAGTTCGGTCGCCACACGGCAGGCGGTGTCGTGGCTGAGGCCCTTGGCCTCGTACAAGCCCACCAGTTCCTCGAACTCGGCCTCGGGTTCCTCACGGAGTTCGCGGGTTTCCTTGGCCAGGAGTGCCTGTTCGGTGTCGCGTTGGGTGCTCACCGACACGTACTCGCCGAGTGCCATCGACACGGCGCCGGCGCAGAGGCCCGCGAGACCGGCGGTGAACACCGGACCGCGCTCGGTGGTGGCGGCGGCGACACCGACGACGATGCCCGCGGTGGAGACGATGCCGTCGTTGGCGCCGAGCACACCGGCACGTAGCCAGTTGAGACGATTCTTCAGTGAGCCGCCGGCGTGGGGTTCACCCGGATGCTGATGCGGCGGATCGGCATCGTCATGCTCGGCAGCAGTGTCCTCGACGTTGCGCATGACTCAACTCAAGCCCGAATTGTCGGGAGCCGCAAGTCAGGAAAGCCGAACCTAGCTGCAGTTTTGCCGCGATTTTCGTGTGTCTCGGATGGGCGAATCCATGGCGACCGCACTCACGCGAACCGCTGCAGGATGGAGTGCACCGCCTGGGTGACCGTCACCCGGTCGTAGCTCTGCACGAAATCGAAGGTGCGGTCGAGGTCCGCCGATCCGCAATGCTGATCGCGCGCCGACAGCAGAGCGGCGAAATGAGGCCCCAGCACCGCGACATTCCATTCCTCGACGAGGTCGTCGTCGGGTGCCAGCGGTGCGCGGTGCACGTTGCCGTCGCGGATGTCGACGAGGTCGACCCCGTAGACGCCGGCCAGTCCGGTGCGCATCGACATCGACCGCCATCGCGCCGCGGTTCGGTCGGTGAAGTGGCGGGCGTGCTGAAAGGTGCCCAGCACAATCGCCGCACCGCCGGCGGCGGCCTGTTCTTCCAATGCCTTACTCATCTCGATCAGCAATCGTTTGCTGCCGCGGCGCGGGACGTGCAGGGCCGACGCGATGGCGTACGGGGTGGCGCCGTCCGGTGCCGGTGTCGACCACACCGGCAGATCCGGCAGCGGAACGATGGTCGCCGTTCCGAACACCGACGGCGACTCGACCGCGGGATACAGGCTGCCGGTTCCGTAGGACGCGCCCATCGTCATCGCGGTGATCCGTTTGGCCTCGTCGTCGACGCCGTCGGCGACGACCACCGCATGCGTGCGTTCGATGTGGGCGGCCAAGGTGTGTGCGATCCGCGCGCCGTCCGGATTGGCGTCGGCGGCAAGTAGCTCGGGCCCGGTGACGATGATGTCGGGTTCGATGAGCGACAGCAGGGTCGCTGCCTGATCGCTGGTGGTCAGGCCGTCGACACAGATCACCCGTCCCTTGCTGCGGGCCCGGGCGACCCGCGCCAGGGTGCGTTGCGGGCTGCGTTCGACGGCGTCGGGAAGCACGACCATGACGTGTCGCTCCAGGACGTCGAGAGTGTCGTCGTCGAGGCCGTCGACGAGTTCGAGGTCGAGGTGGACGAGCAGCGGCAGAATCTTGGCCAGGGACTGTGCCTGCGGGGAGGCCGCGAACTCGCGTTTGCGGTTGTCGAGGACGCGGTGCTGATCCATCAGCCGGGCCGCCCGGCGCAGGGCGCGGGAGGTGCCGACCCGTGTGCCGGTCGGGCCGCGCAGGGTGAGTTCGACCGCCGCGACGGCACCGTCGCTCAACCGGCACACCGGCGCGAATTGCATGTGGAGCTCCAGCTCATCGAAGAGAGTGAATCCACTCCCGACCGGCATCTGTGCAGAATCAGGGGTCATCGCAGAACCACGTCCATCGGCCTTCCCTTGGCGCGTCGAGGCGCAACCGGATGGATGCAGCTGTTTCACATCCTCTTGTGAACGTCACATGAGGTGGCTCATAACCGTGACAGGGCAAACATGGTGCCTACGGCCAGGGTAACAAGAAACGCGATGAGGACGGCAGCGACCGTCACCGACCCGGTGAAGCCGACGGCCATGACGAAGACCCAGAGAATGACGGCGACTATGGCGGCGATCCACAGCACCCGGACACCGCGGTCCGCGGGATCCGGTGGCGCCGGAATCGGATCGACCTCAGCACCACCGGCGGCGGTGTGGTTCGGAACAGCGGGTTCGGGTGACATGTGTCCGACGTCGTGTCAGAGATCAGCCGTTACGTGCGGCTGCTGCGGCGCCGCTCTCGGTGGTCTGGCCCGCGGTGGCGAGTTCGCCGGTGTAGCTCTCCAGATGCGCCCGCACGAACCACTGGAACTTCTCCAGTTCGGCGGTCTGCCCGATGAGGATGTCCTCGGTGATCGGGTCGAGATCACCGGTCTTTGTGATGGCGTCACGATGGGAGGTGATGAAGCCGTCGTACACCACATCGAGCGCGCCGAGGTGCGCCTGCGCCGTGTCCCGACCGATCGAGTAGTCATCCCAGGAGCGGTCGACCTCGATGGCCTTGGCGGTGCCACGTGGCGACGCGCCGAGGGTGGCGATGCGTTCGGCGATGGTGTCGGCATATCCGCGGACCAGTTCGACCTGCGGGTCGATCATCTCGTGCACGCCGATGAAATTGGCGCCCACCACATTCCAGTGCACATGCTTGAGGGTGAGGTGCAGGTCGTTGAGCGCCGACAGACGCTCTTGCAGCAGAGTGGTGACCGTCGATGCGGCGTCGGAGTCAAGTCCGGGAGCGGTGAATGTGGTCATGACCCCACGCTACGAGTGCCGCCGACCGCCGCACACCCTCGGCGGCGCTGCGCAACGCAACCGAGACGGATGATCACGGTATGGTCACGACGCAAGCGCGCAAGCGATCCCGTCTCGCGGTGACAGCATTTGCCGTCACCAACGGTTCCACCGGTGAGTTCCGTGACATGTACTCGCGGTCGAGCAACAACCTCAAGGAGTTGCTCCTCGACAACAAGGGCGACCAGCAAGGGCACCGTCGTCGACGCCGCGGTCAAGTCGGTGACGCCGGATCGGGTGGCGGTGGCCGTGGATCGTCGAAGACGAACTGCAGCGGCTGCCGCAGAATGACGCGCCGGAGACGATCACCGAGACGATCCGGTTCCTGGAGTCCGATGCCGCGGCCGATCAGTACCCGCTGGATCGCATCGGTGCCGGATTGTAGAGCCCGGATCGCCGTGCCGTGCCGATCTCCAGGTCGGCCGGCGGCGCCGGGTCGATCTCGGTGAACCGTTGCAGCCCACCCCAATCCCGGCCCCAGTTGTTGCGCAGATAGGTCGGCAGCAGCGTCGGCGTGAGCATCGCCTCGGTGATGCCGAGCGGCCCGCCGGCGGTACCGGCCATCCAGGTCTGACTGTTCTTCCGGGTGGCCTCGGCGTCGGGCATGATGCGCCACTTCGGTACCTGCAGAACGCCGTTGACGACCTTCATGGGCTGCTGGCAGGGGAACACCATCCCGGGCAGCCAGTCGATGAACACCGGATCGGTGCGTCCGACAACATCGTTCAGCGTTCCGAGGGTGCTGATCCGCGGGGGAGTGATCGCCACCCATTCGGCCGGGGCGCCCGCGGTGTCGACCAGGTCGATACGTACGACGGTGGCGCCGGCGGGTGACTCGGCCAGGGGGAAGCGGAGATTGCGCCACGTGGGGGCCTCCCCGATGTCGATCGGCGACATCGTCCCGAGTGGGGTGACGGTGCCGTCGGGCCGGATGCGTCCGAACTGCGCGATGACCGTCTGTCCCGGATGGACCACGCCGATTCCGTCGACGGCCTCGACGGACCCGGCGACCGCGACGGTCAGCAGCGGAGCGGTATCCGAACGTGCCGGTATGGTGTACCACGAGGTGGTCAGATGACCTGTGCCGGTGGGTGATCCGTAGGTTCCGAGCACCGGGGTGGCGGCCGGGTCCAGAGCGAACGGCAGCCGCACCGTCGATCCGTTGACTCCCCGCTGTCCCCGACCGCCCTCGGTACCACCCTGCGCCGACTCATCGGAGGACCCGGACTCATCGGCGCCCGCCCCGGACGCGGCACTGTTGGTGCCCGACGACGTCGTGGTCGTATCGGAGTCCTCGGTGGCGTCCACGCTGAGCTGGTCGGGAACCCCGTTGGGGGAGAACCCGCTCGGGGGTTGCCCGGACGGTGTGCCGGCGAGTGCCGCCGAGACGTCCGGCGCGGGTGTGCCGTCGACGGCCGCGGGCCGCAGCAGACCCGCCGTCGGATCCGCCTCGACGAGAACGTCATTGGCCAGTCCGCAGGAGTTCCCGGTCAGTGCCCGCACATTGGAGTTGAGCCAGGAGAACGAGTCACGTTGTACGTACGCTGCCTTCGCGAAGGTCACGACCATGAAGATCACCACGAACGCCGAGATGACCGGCAGCGGCGAGAACGTCAGCCTCGTGTACCAACGGTCGGACCGGCCCGCACGGGTCGCCTCGTCGACGTAGTCGTCGCGGAAGTGGAACCACAATCCGACCAGGGTGGTGATCACCGCGAGGACGAGGAACACCGTCCCGAACTGGATTCCGGCGAGCGACGGCGGACGATCCCACCACGGGATGCCGTAACTGCCGACGAACCACCATCCGTTGGTGCCGGTGAACGAGATCCCGGTGACCGCGAGGACGGCCGCGGCGAAGAAGGTCCGATTGCGCCGGGATCGCAGGATGGCCGGTGCCATCATCGCACCGGCCGCGGCGGCAAGGCCGCCCGCGATGCCGGCGTAGACCCCGAAATGGTGGGTCCACTTGGTCGGGGTGAACGCGATGAAGAACATCGTGCCCAGGGTGACCGCGATGAGTCGCCAGATCGGTGCCCGTGCAACCCCGTTGGGATGGACCCGACGCAGCAGGCGGAGCAGGACCACGATGAGGCACAGGATCATCACCAGAATGCCGAAGCGCCGGGACAGCGTGCCGTCGGCGGTCGGCAGGATCAGGTAGTAGTACCGCACCGGTTCCTCCCACCATTCCAGCGTCGGACCGACGGAGGTGGCCACCTGATTGCCCACGAGTAGCGGCATCAACGGCTGATCGGCGAAGATCTGGAACAGCACCGCGGTACCGGCGGCCAGGATGGGCGCCAACATCGGCAGCAGACCGTCGCGGCGGCGTCGGGTCACCAGGGTCTTGACGATGGGCCGCACACCCGCGAGAAGCGCTGCCACGGCCATCAATCCGCCCGGCGCCAACGCCAGGGTGAAGGCGGCGGTGACCACGGCGATCGCATAGGGCAGCAGGCGGCGGGTGGCGATGGCACGTTCGACGCAGCACCAGGTGAGCAGGGCGCCGACCGCCTCGGCCGGCTCCGGGCGCAATCCGTTGTTGTACGGCAACCAGATCGCCAGGAACACAGACGCCGCCGACCACACCGCGGGCGTGCTGTGGCGGACCGCGCGACCCAGGCGAGGGATCACCTCGCGCGAGATGAGCCACCACCCCAGGAGCCCGAGCAGCAAGGCGGGCAACCGCATCCACGGTGCGGCCAGGCTGACATGGGTCATCGCCGAGATGACCTGGAAGTGCCACCCGAAGGGATCCTGCGGCACACCGAAGTAGCGGAAGTAGTTGTCGGCGTATCCCGCGTCGCCGGCGATCCGGCCGACGATGAAGTTGTAGCCGTCGTCGGAGGTGTTGGCACCCATCAGCCACCAGAGGGCCAGGATGACGAACACCGCGACGTCGGGCGGCCGGATCGTCCACCAGCCCGACGGCAGGAACCGCTTGTGGCTGCGGCCATCCCGACGGTCCAGCAGACCGAGCATCACCAGCGACGCGAGGGTCATCAGGATGCCGAGGACGATCGCCGTCACCTTCAGCGGGGTCGGTGTGCTCACATAGCGGGTGTCGATGGTGGCGTGCACCGATAGCCCGTCACGCGGCGTCTCGGCAGGCAGGTCGGTGTAGATGCCGACGATCTGCGGGCGCATCTGCTGGTCGGGCACCGTGAAACTCGACTGGGCGTCGTCGCCGGTGAGGACGGGCGCGTCCGACGCGCTGCCCGGTCCGGCCGCGAAACGCGCCGACACTCCCGACCCGTCGGCGTGAAAGAGGATGCGGCAGTCGGGATTGTCCTGGGCCGTGTCCCGGGGAGCCGAAAGGATCACGAGGTCACGGTCGGTCACCACCAGCGCGTCGGCGGTGGCGCGGATGAACAGGGCGCGTGCCGCGGCGTCCTGCCCGCCCTCGGGCAGTGTCGAGAGCAGCACCCCACCGCTCGCGGGTAATGCGCGTGCCAGTGCACACGGCGCGGCGACGTCCATGTCGATCGGCACGAACGACACCAGCGGTGCACTCACATTGCCCACCGCGTCGCCCTGCGGCCACCGCAGTTCGGCGGTCGTCTGATTCACCGGCAACAGCGGGGTTCCGACGGCCAGCAGCATCCCGAGCAGACCGAAGACGACGGCGCCGATCCTGATCAGACGAGCATTGCCGGGTGACGGGGTTGGCGGGGGTTCGGTGGTCTGGGACACGGTGGTCTGGGGCTCGGTCGGCTGGGGATCAGTTGTCATCGGAGGACTCCACCCGGATCGTCGTCGGCCCGGACACGCGCAGTCCGGACCATCCCCATTGCGAGCGGCCGGTGGTGTTCACCTGTGCCGGTACGGCTTCGGGTTCCAGTGGCGTCAGCTTCTCCAGTGCACCCCAGGATCGATGCCAGTCGTCTTTCAGGTAGGTGGGCACCGCCTGTGCGGAGGTGGTGCCCTCCGACACCGCGAGCAGCCCACCGTCGTCGGCGTCCTGCCACGTCTTGGACTGCGAGTTCGCCGCGACGTAGTCGGGCAGGATGCGCCACCGGGGAACCTGTGCCACACCGTTGGTCACCTGTAGCGGTTGCTGGCACGGGAAATGCGATGCGACGGTGAAGTCGATGAGTGCCGGCGCGGTGCCGACGACCCGCTGCAGGGTCTGCAGTCGGGGCGCCCGCGGTGGTGTGATGGCGAGGAACTGGTCGGCGCCGAGATTGTTGTCCGACAACGACAATCGCATGACCGTCGCGGCCGGCGGGACCGCCGACATCGGCACCCGCAGGTTGCGCCACGGGCGGTTGATGATGGTCGGGCCCGCGTCGAGGGGTACGACGTCGGGGCCGATCTGCTCGAAACCACCCTGCTCGCCGCCGCCCGCACCGGGGCGACCGAACTGGACCACCAGCTTCTGACCGAATTGGTACACCCCGAACATGTCGACACTGGCCACCGATCCGGCCGCCGAGAACACCAGCAGCGGAGAGGACGCGCGGGCCGGGAGGTCATACCAGCCGGTGGTGAGGGTGGCCTGCCCCACGTACCCGTAGCTGCCCAGGACGGGCGTGGTCGCCGGATCGAGGCCATAGGGCAGGGCGACGGTCGATCCGTTGACGGTTTCGGGCCCGCGTCCACCGGTGGTGCCGGCCTCCAGTCCGCCGGAGACGACGAACGGCTGGGAAAACGGTGCGGCCACATTCATCTGGCCGGGGCGGGCGCTGCCGGACTTCGGTGACAGGTCGTCGGGAACCCCGTCGGGGCTGAAACCCGTTGACGTCACGCCACTGCCGGCACCCGCCAGCGCCGCCGAGGCCGACTCGCCGCCCGCCGGGACGAGCATGCCCGCGTTCGGGTCCGGTTCGACGAGCACGTCGTCGGCCAGCCCACAACTGTTGCCGCGCACCGTGTTCAGGTTCTCCCCGAGCACGGTGAACGCCGGATACCGGACCGCCGCGGCCTTGGCGAACACCAGGACCTCCGAGATCACCATCAGCGCGGCGATCACCGCGATCGGCGACGACGCGAGGAACAGGCGACGTTGATCCGACCGGCTGTCACCGCCGCCGTGGGCGAGACCCTTGTTGGTCACGTAGTCGAGCCGAAGGTGTTGCCACACAGCGACAATCGCGGCGACGACGGCCAGGATCAGGAAGATCGTCGACACTCCGACGCCGGCGACCACCGGGGCCCGGTCGAACCAGGAGATGCCGAATTCGTAGGCGAACGGCCAGGCATTCTTGCCCGCCATCGCCGCGGCGAGCGCGAAGAACAATGCGGACACGAAGACGGTCAGGTTGCGGGTGGAGCGTGCCGCCGACTGCGCGACGGCCACCGTCGCGCACGCCGCGATCCCCGCGCCGACACCCGCGAACACCCCGAATTGGATGGTCCACTTGGTCGGGGTGAAGGCGAACAGCAGCATGGTCACGCCGATGGTGCCGATCAGGCGCCACACCGGTCCGGGTGCGATGCCGCGAATGTGCCCACGCCGCAACATGACCGCGACGCAGACGATGAGTCCGGCCAACAAGAGCAGCAGCGGTACCCGTCGGGTGAGGGCGCCGTCCTTGGTCTCCACCGCGATGAAGTAGTACCGCAGGTACTCCTGATTCCACGAGATCACCGGACCGGTGAGATAGCGGATGCGCACCGCGTCGACGACCGAGGCCAACGACTGATCGCGGAAGACGACGACGAGGATCAACAGACCGGCCGCGACGATCGGCGCGACGAGGGCGGCCACGGATTGTCCGGCGGCGCGACGGGCGAGCACCACCCGCAGCAACGGCCGTGCCGCGACGACGAGGACGGCGACGCCGATGATGCCGTGCGGTGCCAAGGCGAGGGTGAAACCGGCGGCGATGGCGGCGGCCGCGGCCGGCAACAGGCGCCGCGTCGCGATCGCCCGCTCCGCCGCCCACCATGTCAGGAGCGACCCCACCACGATGATCGGCTCACTGCGCAGTCCGCTGCAGAACGGCAGCCAGAACGCGGTGAACACCGTCGCCGCGGCCCAGCACGCCCAGCCCTCCCACCGGCGCACCCGCGACAGGTTTCCGGCCACGGCCGGGCCCAGGCGGGGCAGCAACACCCGCGACAGCACGAACCACGAGACCAGCCCGGCGATCAGCGGCGGGATGTGCATCCAGAGCAGCGACGGCGACACGCCCGCCCAGTGCGCGAGGAAGGAGTAATACCAGTCGAACGGCGCCTCGGGGATGCCGTAGAAGCGGTAATAGTTCGCCAGGTGCCCGAACGAGTCCGCGGTCCGCCCCATCGTCAGGATGTAACCGTCGTCGGGTGAACCGGCACCGAGGAACAACCACACGATCAGCGTCGCGGTGACGCCGACGTCGGTGGGTCGCGGACACAGCACCGTCCACCAGGACCGTCCGGCGGTGATCCGGCGTCGATACCCGTGCTCGCGATCGAGCAGGAACAGCGCGATCAGCGAGATGATCACGCAGATCACCGCGAGGATCATCACGACGAGTTTGATCGTCGACGGCGAACTCGTGAACCGGCTGTCGATCTCGACGTGGGCACGCAGACCCTGGTCGACGGCCGCACTGATCTGCTGGGTGGGCAGTGCGGTGAACATGCCGTCCACCTGCGGGCGGGCATCGGCACCGAGATCGCCCGCCGACCGCACACCCTCGGGCTCGGCGCCCGCCGCGTCGACGAACCGGGCGCCGGTGCCCGTCGCCGACGAGGTGATCTGCACGTGCGAGCACCGCCCCAGAGCCGACCGCGGGGCACTCGCCGCCTGGGTGTTGCGGAAGGTCACCGACACCGCGTCGCGGCTCGCCGTCACGTACAGGGCCTTGTTCTTGCTGTCCGGCGCGGCGGTCGGCATCGTCGACAGGACGACCGCGCCGTCGGCGGGTGTCGCGCTCAGCAAGGTGCACGGAATCGAGATGTCCAATGACTGCGGGGTCTGCGCGATCAGCGGGGCCACCACGTCGGGTGAGGTGTCACCGGCGAGTTGTGCCTGCGGCCAGTCGAACGACGACTGTTTCACCGTCACCGGCAGCAGCGGGGTCAGCAGACACAGCAGTGCCCCGAGCACACCGGAGACGACGGCGATCACGCCGACCGGAACGCCGCGCCGAGCGTCCGCCGCCGACGCCTGCTGAGGTGATCCCGACGCGGGAGGCGGGGCTGTCGCGGGCACGATGATTGATGCTATGTGACGGAACTGAGAGGAACCGAGCGGGCGCGTACTGCGGGCGGATGCGTGTCGGTCGGTGCCGCAGAGCCCGTCGGGCCACGATAATGGGCGGCATGCACTTCGACGGCGATATGTCGGGTCCCGAACTGTTCTCGCAGTTCTACGCGGTGGTCCTGCCGCATGCGCACAGCGCCACACGTCGCGTGTTGTGGTCGCCGCGCTATCAGGACTGGTTGCGGTCCCGGGACGGCCGCGTTCAGAGCCGCGACACCTTCCTCAAACGGCCCGGCACCACCGACGGGCATCCGGACGAGCCCGATCAGGAGAAACTGACCGCGGCCGAGGAGCTCGCCGCGCGGGTGTTCGACTCCGACGACCCGTGGGTCTGTGAGCGCTGCGGGCAGCGCGCGCCACGACTGCACTTCATCGCGCCCGACGTCCACGGGGTGCCGGCGGTGTACTGCGTGGAGGTCCCGGCACTCGACGTCGTCGAATCCAAGGGTGTCGTCGGCCTCGTCAAACACTGGGGGAGTCCCTTCGCCTGTCAGTCGGTGAACCCGGCGATCGAGACCGGTCCCGCCGACGTCGAGATCGGCCCGCGGGTGCTCTATCCGTTCGGCAAACCCCTGCCCGCCGGCGACGTGATCGCCCGCGACTGGTGTTCACGATGCGTCCAGTCGGCTGCCGCCGCCGTCGAGGTGGCCGCGCGCAACGGTGAACCCGTCGAGGCGAGGATGCGGGTGCAGGCCGAGATCATGATCAAGAACACGGCCCTGGAACTGCTCAGGTATTCGTCTGCACAGCGCTGACGCGGAGTCCGGCCTGTCGGATTCCCCGGCATGATCCGATGCCGCAATCCGATGCACCGAGACGACCACCCAGGATCGTCCACTACTGTGTCCGACTGAGATGAGTGAGCCCCAGACGCCGACGTCCGTCACGCCCGATCGGCGTGGCGATACTCGTGCACTCCACATCGGCGGCCGCCGGATCCACTCCGATCCGAGGTTCTGGGCCCTGCTCAGCGCCGTCGCCGGGTGCGTCGCCGTCATCGCGGCCATCCTGACCCCGTTCCTGCCGGTCACCGCCCACACGGCCACCATCACGTGGCCGCAGGGTCAGTCGCAGCAGGCGACACCCGGGGTCACCGCGCCGCTGGCCGCGCAGACCGCCGCCAGGCTCGACGTCAGCGCCGACTGCGGACTCCTCTCCGACGCCGTGCGCGCAGCGGACACGAGTGGCCGCACCGTCCTGACGACCATGCCCGCCGACGCCCAGCGCGCCCGCGACAGCGCCCTGGTCATCACCGCCACCCGCACCGGGGTCACCGTGGTGACCCGCGGCACGGAGATCGCCGCGGCCACCGCCGACCAACTGACCACCTGCCGCCGGCTGCACGTGTGGTCGGCACGTGACGGGGTCGGCGCCCGATTCCTCGGCGTGGGCGGTCCGGACGCGGCGGGCACCGCCGAACCCGCCGACCAGCCACAAATCGCCGGGCTGTTCACCGATCTCGACTCGACCACCGGTCTGGCCGTGCGCGTCGACATCGACAACCGCTTCGACACCAGTCCGTCGGCGCTGAAACTCGTGGTGATGATCCTCGGGGTTCTCGCGGCGTTGCTGTCCTTCGTCGCGATCGCGGCCCTCGACGTCATCGGCGGATATCACCGGCGGATCGGCCGGATCGACGTCCGTCGACTGCTGATGCCGCGGGCCGTCGACATCGTCGTGACGGCGGTGCTGGTGATCTGGCATTTCCTGGGCGCCGGATCGTCGGATGACGGCTACATCCTCGGGATGGCGCGCAACAGCGTCGACGCCGGATACCTGGCCGATTATTACCGATTCTTCGGCATCCCCGAGGCGCCGTTCGACTGGTACTACTCCTTCCTCGCGCTCTGGTCGCAGGTGTCGACCGCCGGCGTGTGGATGCGGTTACCGGCCCTGCTGGCCGGGCTGGCGAGCTGGTTCATCCTCAGCCGCATCCTGCTGCCGCGACTCGGTGGCGCGATCCGCCGGTCGCAGTGGGCGATGTTCACCGCCGCGGCGGTCTTCGTGGCCTTCTGGATGCCGCTGTGCAGCGGGCTGCGCGCCGAACCGATCATCGTGCTGGGTTCGCTGCTCACCTGGTGGGGTGTCGAGCAGACAGTCGCCACCCGGCGACTGCTACCGGCCGCCGGTGCGACCCTCGCCGCCGGGATGACGTTGGCCCTGGCGCCGCACGGAGTGATTGCGGTCGCGCTGCTGCTGGCCGGTTCCCGGCCGATGCTGCGCACCCTGCGCCTGCGTTCGGCCGACCTGCACCTACGGTGGCGTGGCCGCACGCTGTGGGGATCGGGACTGGTGCCGCTGCTCGCGCCGCTCGCCGCGGCGGCCGGGCTCGTGGTGATGGTGGTCTTCCGCGACCAGAGCCTGGCCACCGTCGCCGAGGCGCTGCGCGTGCGGGAGACCGTCGGCCCGACACTGTCCTGGTACCAGGAGTTCCTCCGGTACTACTACCTCACCCTGACCACCACCGACGGCACCATGGTGCGTCGCGTTCCGGTGCTGCTGTTCTTCGCGGCGATCTTCGTGACCGTGGCGATCATGCTGCGCCGCAAACACATCCGCGGTGTCGACTCGGCACCGGTGTGGCGTCTCATCGGTGCCGTCGGACTGACCGTGCTGCTGCTGTCGTTCACCCCGACCAAGTGGACCGTGCAGTTCGGGATCTACACCGGACTCGCGGCGGCGATGGCCGCGGTGACCACGGTGGCGGTGGCGCAGATCGCCCGACGCTCACCACGCAATCTGTGGATCTACATCGCCGGCCTGATGTTCGTGTGCGCGGTGTCGGTGGCCGGCCAGAACGCCTGGGGCTGGGCCTACGACTTCGGTATCGCCTGGTTCGACAAGGCGCCCGTCCTCGCCGGCCGGCCGCTGTCGTCGGTGTTCCTGGTGCTCACGGTCCTGTCCCTGGCGGTCGCGGTGTGGTTCCACCTGCGCATCGACATCGACGCCGAAAAGGGTCGGGTGCGAACAGATTCCGCGTCGGCGGGTGGTTGGCGGACCGGTCTCGCCTCGGCGCCGATGGTGGTGATCGTCTCGGTGGTGGTGCTGGCCGAGTTGGTGCTGTTCGCCAAGGCCGCCGCCGACCGTAGTGACACCTACACCACCTTCGGGGCCAACGTCGCGGCCGTCACCGGCAACCCGTGTGGCATGGCCGACAAGGTGCTCGTCGAGCCGGACGCGAATGCCGGTGCGCTGCAACCGATCGGCACCACCGACATCTCCGCGGCGCTGGCCGGGGAACAGAGTGGCTTCACCCCCGACGGAGTCGCCGGCGACCTCACCCCGGAGTCGACGACGCTGGGCGCCGGAACCATCAACACCGCAGGCAATCTCGCGCGACCCTACGTGGTGACCGGGGGAATGCCCGGCACGATCGGCGGCGTCGGCCCGGCCGGGGTCAACGGCTCCACGGCGGCGCTGCCCTTCGGTCTGGACCCGGCCACCACACCGGTGCTCGGCAGTTACGGCCACGACAACGGCACCGCCGAATTGACCTCGCTGCCCTACCGTCTGCCGGCCCGCGATTCCTCACCGCTGATCGTCATCACCGCCGCCGGACCGGTGTTCTCGGTCGACCAGGACGGCGTGATCACCCCTGGCCGGTCATTGACCGTCGAGTTCGGCACGGTGTCGGGCAACGACTTCCGGCGCATCGGCGCGTCGTACGTGCCGATCGATCCCGGGCCCGACCGCCCGAATCGGCCGTGGCGGAATCTGCGCATCCCGATGTCCGCGGTGCCCGCGCAGGCCACCGCGATGCGGATCGTCGCCGTCGACGACAACCTGGCGAACGATCAGTGGCTGGCGTTCACCCCGCCGCGAGCTCCACAGCTGACGACCCTGCAGGACCTCGTCGGCTCCGACGCCCCGGTGCTGCTGGATCTGTCGGTGGGCAGCCAGTTCCCGTGCCAGCAGCCGGCCACCGTCAGCAACGGCGTCAGCCAGATCCCGCAGTGGCGGATCACCCCGGATCGCACGACGACCTTCTCCAAATCCAAGTCGTGGCAATCGGCGATCGGTGGTGGTGCCCTCACCACGGCCGATGCGTTGACGAAGCCGGACACGTTGGCGACGTATCTGGAGGGTGACTGGTACCGCGATTGGGGCAGCCTGCAACGGCTCACGCCGCTCGTGCCCGACGCCCCGGCGGCCCGGATCGGAACCGGCGAGGCGACACAATGGGGATGGACCCGCGACGGTGCGATCAGAGTGGTGGCAGAGAATGACTGACCGCGAGGTGACCGAGACCGGGGCATCCGAGACCAGGGCATCCGGGACCGGGGTGTCCGGGGCGGGGGTGTCCGACCGCAGAATCCGGATCGCTCGGATCGTTGCCGTCGTCGCCGGCGCCATCGGCATTCTGCTGGCCGTCGCGATGCCGCTGCTACCGGTGAGCTTCACCAAGGTGGTGCTCAACTGGCCGCAGCAGGGTGTCGAGAATGTGGTGGCGCCCAACGTGTCCTACACGCCGACGAACATGGACATCACGGTGCCGTGCCGGCTGGCCGCCGACCTGCCCGCAGAGGGTGGGGTCCTGGTGTCGACGGTCCCGCAGAGTGGGGTCGAGGCCGGCAAGGTGGGCCTGTTCGTCCGGGCCACCTCGGACCGTCTGCTGGTGACGCAGCGAAATGCGGTGCTGCTCAACGTGCCCCGGGAGCAGGCGCAGAGCACCCCGGACTGCACGGTGGTGATCCATGCCGACACCGGGGGCACCCGCGGCGAGATCCGGGGCCTGTCCACCGACGGTGGGGCACCCCCGAGCTTCGATCTGCGTGACCCCAACGCGCGACCACAGATCATCGGCGTCTTCACCGACCTGCCCAAGGATGTTGACGACCAAGGCCTCTCGTACAGCTCCACGGTGGACACCCGCTTCGTGTCGAGCCCGACGGCGCTGAAACTGATCGCCGCGATCGTCGGCGTGATCATGACGATCGCCTCCCTGGTCGCGTTGGCGATCCTCGACTCGCAGGATGGCCGCAAGGTGCGTCGCTGGCTGCCTCGACGGTGGTGGCGGATCACCCTCGCCGACGTGGTGGTCGTTGCCACCCTGGTGATCTGGCTGTTCATCGGTGGTAACACCGCCGACGACGGGTATCAGCTGACCGTCGGACGCATCGCGCCGGGCGCCGGGTACCTCGACAACTACTACCGGTATTTCGGTGTGCCGCAGGATCCGTTCGGATGGCACTACCAGTACCTCGCGCTGTGGATGCAGGTCAGTACGGCCACGCCGTGGTTGCGACTGCTGCCGTTATTGTTCGCCCTCGCCGGCTGGTTCCTGTTGTCGCGGGCCGCGTTCGGGCGGATCGGCGCGGCCGTGCGAACCTCGACCGCCGCACGGTGGGCGGGCGCGTTCGGCTTCCTGGCGGTGTGGCTGGCGTTCAACAACGGATTGCGGGTCGAGCCGATCCTGGCGGTCGGCATCCTCGCGACCTGGCTGCTCGTCGAACGCGCGGTGGCCACCGGTCGGCTGTTCCCGCTGACGCTGGCGATCATCGTCGCCGCGTTCACGCTGACCGTGCACCCGGCCGGCGCGATCGCCGCACTCGCACTCGTTGCGGCGTTGCGGCCCATCGTCACACGCCTGCGCTACCGCATCCGCCGCGACGGCTGGCTGCCGGTGCTGGTGCCGATTCTCGCGTCGGGTGTGCTGGTGCTGTACGAGATCTTCGCCGATCAGCCCCTCGCGTCGATCCTCGAGGGCGTCAAGGTGCAGGGCATCGTCGGACCCACCAACAAGTGGTGGACCGAGGCGATGCGGTACTACATCCTGCAGAATCCGACCACCGACGGGTCCATCGCCCGACGCATCGGCATCTTCGTGACCTTCCTCGCGGTGATCATCATCGTGCTCACCCTGCTGAGCAAACGCCGGGTGCCGCGCATCGCGACGGCACCACTGTGGCGAATGGTCGCCATCCTGGCCGGAGCCGTTCTGGTGCTGGCATTCTCGCCCACCAAGGCCACCCATCAGATGGGCGCGTTCGCCTGCATGACCGGCGTGCTGGTGGCGTCGGCGACGGCGATGATCTCGCCGCAGGTGATCCGCCGGCGATGCAATCGCACGTTCATCGCGGCCGCCGCGACCTACGTGCTCGCCGTCACCTTCGCCGGCCGCAATCAGTGGTGGTACGTCGGCAGTTACGGAATCCCGTGGGGTGATGACACCCCCAACGTCGCGGGTATCGAACTGTACATTCCGATCCTGCTCGTCGCGGTGGCGCTGACGATTCTCGGTGCGTGGCAGTACTACCGCGACGACCGTCGCGCCCAGGCCGGCGAGCCGGTCGACGAGTCGAGCACGGGTGTGCGCGGGTGGCTCGGGCGGATGCCGACGTACTCGCTGGCCATCGTGTTGGCGATCGTGCTGGTGTTCAACATGATCTCGTTCGCGAAAGCGATTCAGACACAGCGCGGTTCGTGGTCATGGGCGAGTTCCAACGTCAATGCGCTGCGGGGCAATCCGTGCGCATTGGCCGACGCGGTACTCGTCGAGGCCGACCCGAACAAGGGAGTTCTCGCACCGGCACAGGTTGCCGGACAGAACAATCCGTCGCCCGGGGCGGCGTTGGCCGGCACCGGGATGACGGGCTTCACACCGAACGGCGTGGCCACCAATCTCGAGGACACCTACGACGATTCCGATGGCTCGGATGCGACCACGCAGGACCCGGCGCAGACCGAACCGACCACGTCGCAGGATCTGTCGGAGGGCACCGCGGGATCGTCCGACACCGGTGGCGGCACCACCGCCAATCAGGGTGTGAACGGTTCGTCGGTGAAACTGCCGTTCGGTCTGGATCAGTCCCGGGTGCCCGTCCTCGGAAGCTTCGGGGCGCCGAATGGCCGGGCGCAGTTGACCTCTGACTGGTATCAGTTGCCCGCACGCGGTGAGGACAAGCCCCTCGTCACGATGTCGGTGGCCGGGCAGGTGCAGTACGTGGACGAGCTCGCGGTGACGCATCCGGGGCAGAAGCTCACGGTGGAGTTCGGGCGGGTGGAGCCCGACGGACGGGTGACGACCGTCGCCTCGATGGTGCCGCTGGGTATCGACACCGCCCCCGAGTGGCGAAACCTGCGTTTCCCGTTGGAATCCGCGCCGCCGCGCGCCACTGTCGTGCGCGTCGTCGCTGCCGACACGAGCTCGGATCCGGCCCAGTGGCTGGCGCTCACCCCGCCGCGCGTCACGCCGATGACGACACTGAATGATCTTGTCGGCAGCGAGGATCCGGTGCTGTTGGACTGGGAGGTGGCCTTCGCCTTCCCATGTCAGCGGCCGGCCGGTGTGCACAACGGCATCCTGGAGGTTCCGCAGTGGCGGATCACCCCGGACGCCGAAGGTGAACGCGTGAACTCGCGGCGCTGGATGGCCGGTGACTACGGCGGCCCGCTCGGCATCGTCGAGAACGATCTGCGGCCGACGGTGTTGCCGTCCTACTTGCGCAACGCCTGGGCCAAGGACTGGGGGAGTCTGCAGAAGCTGACCCCGCTGGTCGATCAGGTTCCGGTGGCGAATCTCGAAGTGACGCAGGATGTCCACACCGGACTCTGGACCCCCGGACCGATGCGGGCGATCACCAACTGACGCTGACCGTGCTCACCGCCGCCGGTTGAGCACCATCCCCCCGCCGGTTGAGCGCCCATCCCCCGCCGGTTGAGCGCCCATCCCCCGCCGGTTGAGCGCCCATCCCCCGCCGGTCGAGCACCCTACCCCCCCCCGGGTGAGCGCCCATCCCCCGCCGGTTGAGCGCCCATCCCCCCGCCGGTCGAGTAGCCCCGAGGAACGAGGGGCGTATCGAGACCACCCCAACGTGAAAGCGATCCAGCTCAGTACCGAATCGGCGCGGGACTCCACAGCCCGCTGCGGGTCTGTGTTCCGGTGGTGATGTCCGCGTTCGTGGTCACATCGTCGTACGGGACAAGACGTTCCAGCGATCCCCAGTCGCGTCCGACGTCGCCCTGCAGGTAAGTGCCGACGGCGGTCGGGTCGAGGAGGACCTGCTCCCACCCCAAGGGTCCGCCGCCGAAGCTGTCCTGCCACGCCGACACCGCGGCCGACAGGTCGGCGCCGGGTTCGATGCGCCACCGGGGGATTTCGGCGACGCCGTCGTGATGGGTGAAGGGACGCTGGCAGGGGAAGACCAGGCCGGAGGTCCAGTCGACGTGCACCGGATCGCTGCTTCCGACAACCTCTTGCAGGGTCTGCATCTTCGGTAGCCGCGGCGGGGTGACCATGATGTAGCGGTCCTGGGACAGGTTGTCGTCGGTGGCGACGATGCGCACCGCGGTTACCCCGTCGGGCAGGTCGCTGGTGGGTAGTCGCACGTTGCGCCACGACGGACGCGGCCCCGGGTCGATCATGTCCTTCGCGCCCGCGGCAGTGAGGTCTGCGTCCCGGGTGTCGTTGCCGATCGGATCGGTGGTGTACTCGAGCTGCAGATTCTGCGGATAGTCGAACATCCCGGCCACCGAGAACGTCACCAGGGGCAACGACTTGTAGTCGGTCGGCATCCGATACCAGCCGGAGGTGAGTCGCGCCGTGGTCTGGTCGGTATCCGAATAGCTGCCGAGCACAGGGGTTTTCGACCGGTCGAGCTCGAACGGCAACGACGCGTGGCTGCCGTTGACGCCGGGAGTGGCCTCCTCACCGCCGCCGGTGCCACCGGCGTTCGCGATCAACACATCCGGGTCTGCGGCCGCGTCGCCGGCGAGGACGCCGAGCGATCCGGCCGGGGCATTGGCGTTGAGGTCATCGTGCGTACCGTCGGGGGTGAATCCGGTGGTCGCCTGCCGGGTCGAATCCGCGGGTTGTGTCGTGGGTCCGGCGAGCGGATCGCGCAGCGTCGAATCAACCGGGGTGAGTTGGTAATCGCTCGGGTTCTGCTCGATCCAGATCTTGTCGGCCATGCCGCACTGTTTGCCGGTCAGGGCCTCGAGGTTGGAACGCGGCACCGAATACGACTCGGCCTGGTGGATACCGGCGAAGGCGGCGGTGATCAGTTCGAAGGCCACCGCCACCGCGGCCACCCACGCCAGTGGAGCCCCGGCCAGCGAATGCCAGAGACGGCGATACCAGGGATGTGGTCGCTCGGTCCAGTGTGCTTCCTCGGCGGCCTCCGGGTCGGTGCCGGTGAACGGCTCCCGGAAGTGAAACCACAACGCCAGCAACAACAAAACCAGTGAAACTGCCAGCATGGCGGTACCGATGCGCACCACGATGGTGACCTGGTCGACGCCCCACGGCATACCCCAGGCCGACGAGTAGTAGTAGGAGTTGGGGCCGGTGAACGCCAGACCGACGATGAAGAACACCAGCGCCGCGTACAGGGTGCGGTTGCGCCGCGAATGCATGGCGCTCTGGCTGGCGGCAATGGCGGCGATGGCCGCCAAAGCTGCTGCCAGACCGGCGAATACGCCGAAGTGGTGGGTCCACTTGGTCGGGGTGAACATCAGGAACACCAACGACGCGAACGTGATTCCGACGATGCGCCGTGACGGTCCGAGCGCGGTTCCGGGGATGCGGGACTTGCGGATCAGCACGGCGGCCGAGACCACCATTCCGAGGATCATCGCGAGCACCGCGAAGCGCCGGGCGATGGAGCCGTCGGCGGAGAACGCGAACAGTGACGAGTAGCGATCGATCTCGTTGTACCAGTGCAGCGAGGGACCGAGCGCCGATTTCATGCTCGAACCCTCGAGGAAGGAGCGCAGCGTCAGGTTGGAGAAGACGACGAAGACCACGAACGTTCCGGCCGCGCCGATCGGTGCGAGCAATGCCAGGTAGGCCCGCCAGCCGCCACCGATGGCCCGGGCGCGTCTGATCAACGCCAGGATCATGGGCCGCGCCCCGGCGATCAATGCGGCGACAGCAAGCAATCCGGTCGGCCCGGCCGCGAGGCTGAACGCGCCGAACAGACACGCGAGCGCGGCGGGGAGGAGCCGTCCGGTGGCGATGGAACGTTCCACCGAGCACCACGTCAGCAGCGCGCCGAGGCAGATGATCGGTTCGGGGCGCAGCCCGTTGTTGAACGGGAACCAGGAAGCCAGGAACACGAACGCGGCCGTCCACCCCACCCCGGGGCGGACGATCGCAGCGCGACCGAGGCGTGGCAGCACCTCATGGCTGATGATCAGCCACGAGCCGATGCCGCAGAGCAGAGCCGGAAGACGCATCCAGGGGCTCGCCACGGAGACGTGGCTGAGCAGACCGAAGACCTGATAATACCACCCGAACGGCGCTTCCGGCGCGCCGAACCACCGGAAGTAGTTCGCGGTGTACTCGCTGTTCTGCGCGACCCGCGACATGGTGAGCAGATAGCCGTCGTCGGAGGTGTTGGGTCCGATGAAGTGCCACACGATCAGCGCGCCGATGACCACGTAGTCACGGGCATTCAGGCGCCACCAGTGGGCCGGGAAGATCCGTCGGTGCTTGCGGCCGTCGGTCGAATCGAGCACCGTCAGCGCCGACAGTGACAGCAACGTGCAGATGATGCCGACGATGAGGACGAGCCACTTGAGGATCGTCGGCGTCGACGTGTACCGCGAGTCGATGGTGACGTGGGCCGTCAGCCCGGGGATCGCCGACGCCGCGCCGGACAGATCGGTGAACAGGCCGGTGACCTGCGGTCGCTGGTCGGAGGTGTAGAGCTCGCGGTCGGCGGTCGTGCCGGTGAGCGATTCGCCCTTGTCGTTGGTCATGCCGACGAATTCGGCGGTCACCTCGTCGTGATCGGCGTGTACGACGATCTCGCGACAGTCCTGTGCCCGGATCTGATCGAGCGTGGCCGAGACCAGCGGCACGTTGCGGTTGACCACCTCGACGGTCTGCCCGCCGCCGGCCGGGCCGGTCGTGCGGATGAAGAGGCCGCGTTCGGGTGCCTTCTCCGCGCCCTTGGGAGTGGTCGACAGGAGCACCGACTCGCCGGGCTTCAGGTCGTCGACCGCCGAGCACGGGACGCTCACGTCCAGGTCGATGGGTACGTAGCTGACCAGCGGCGCGGTCACCGAGGTGATCTCGCCGTGCTGCGGCCACGAGATCTCCGCGGTGGTCTGCTTGACCGGCATCAGGGGAGTCGCCAGAGCGAGGAACACCCCGAGCAGTCCGGTGATGATGGCGAGGAGTCTGGCTCGCCTTACCGTCGACGCTGCTGGCACAAAGAGTGATCGTAGTTGCATCACGCGACGCATTTCGCCGCCGGTACGCTGACCGTCATGTCGACCGATGCCGCTCCCGACGCCACACCCTTGCCGATCCTGCTGCTCAACGGCCCGAACCTGAACACGCTCGGCTTGCGGCAGCCCGAGATCTACGGTGCCGACACCCTCGCCGACGTCGTCGACCTGGCCGAACGTACCGCCGCCGAACTCGGCTACGGACTGCGTGCCGCCCAGACCAATCATGAGGGCGAGATGATCGACTGGATTCACGAGGCGCGTGGGAACGTGTCCGGCATCGTGATCAACCCGGCCGGCTGGACGCACACCTCCGTCGCCCTGGCCGACGCACTCGTCATCCCCGAGGTTCCGGTGATGGAGGTGCACATCAGCAATGTGCACAAGCGCGAGGCGTTCCGGCATCACTCGTATGTCTCGCCGATCGCGGCCGGCATCGTCGTCGGCTACGGCATCCGGGGCTATGAGTTCGCCATCCGACGATTGGTCGAGTTGGTCGGTTGACGAGCTGACGCGGTTCTTCCCGTTCGGACTGGCGTCGGTATTCTGCTGCGAACCGTAGTAGATCGAGGGGGACGGTCATGCAGCCCGACGAGGGATTCGCCGGTTACCGGGTGGTGCGCACGCTGGGGTCGGGCCGCACCGGGACGATGTATGAGGCCGAGTATCTGGAGGACGGATCTCGGGTCGCGCTGCATGTGATCGAGCCCGATCGTGGTGGGCCTGCGCCCGAGCAGTTCATCGCTTCGATGCGGACGGTGTCGGAGCTGTCGCATCCGAGCATTGCGACGATCTCCCGGTTCGGGGTGGAGGGTGATCTCGCGTCCGGTGGGGTGCCGTGGTGTGCGACGGAGTTCGTCGACGGGCCGGACCTGGCCCACGCCGGCGGACTGTCACCGGCCGAACTGTCGCGGGTTGTCGGCGATGTGGCCGCGGCGTTGGATGCTGCGCACGCCCAAGGTGTTCTGCATCGGGCGGTGACGCCGTCGAATGTGATCGTGACACGCGGCGAGGACGGTGCCATCGCTCGGGTGGTGGTGACCGACTTCGGTGTTGCCGGCGCTGATTCGGGTCCGGAGGCGTTGTCGTTCGCGGCGCCGGAACTGTTGCAGGGTGGGATGCCGTCGCCGGCGTCGGATCAGTATGCGTTGGCGGTGCTGGTGTTCGCCTGCCTCACAGGACGACTCCCGTTCGAGGCGCCGACCCCGGCGGGACTGATGATGGCGCAGTTGTCGGCGCCGGTGCCGTCGGTGGGTGATCCGGCGGTCGATGCGGTGCTGGCGCGTGCGTTGGCGAAGGATCCGCGGGCGCGGTTCGTGTCGTGTGGTGAGTTCGCGGGTGCGTTGAAAGCTGCTGTGGGGGTTGCGGGTTCGGTTGGGCAGCGCAGTGTGTCGTTGACCAAGGAGGCGGGTGCGCCGGCTGCTCCCGTTGCGCCGGGTGGGCCGGTGGTTCCGCCTGCCCGACCCTCGTCGCGGCGGAAGTGGTTGTGGGCCATTCCTGTTGGTGTGGTGGCGCTGCTTGCGGTGATCGCGATCGTCGCGGTGGTGGTCGTGCGGGGTGGTGGTGGCGACCCCGATCCTCGTCAGATCGCCAATCCGGCCGCGGGATCGAATTGGACGGCTGTGGACGGATTCATGGGAACCGCTTGCGGCGTCGACGGCGGCGAGTTGTACTGCTGGGCCGACGAGGAGTGGTCGCACACGTACATCGACTTCTTCCCCGATGCGAACCCTGCGCCATTCGGCTCGCTACAGGATGTCACCGACGTCAGCTTTGATGGCAAGGCGGGCTGTGCGGTCGCGGGTGGGGAGGTGTACTGCTGGGGCAGCTACGGGTCTGCCGACTACTCGCCGCCGGTGACCACGCCCACCCGACTGGCCGGCATCGACAAGGTGACAAAGATCGTCGGCGCGTCGACGGGGTGTGCACTGAGCGAAGGTGACGTCTACTGCTGGGGCCACAACAAGGGCTACCGGGTGGCCGACTCGCTGGAGTACCCCGACGACACGGACTACGTTGCCGTACCGACCAAGGTGCCCGGACTCGGTCATGTCACGGACGTCGCGATCTCGGGTTCTGCGTATTGCGCGTTGAGCGACGGCACGCCCTACTGCTGGGGAAACAATGCGTACGGGCTCCTCGGCAACGGCCGCGTCGACGAGAACGCAGTGGAGTCGACTCCACGACCGGTCGTCGATATGACCGGGATTGCCGGCATCACCAAGATCAGCGGTGGCGGCGGAGTATTCTGCGTCCTGCAGAATGGCACCCCGGAATGTTGGGGCCACCTTCTCGGCGATGACGGTCAGTACGCCGACGTGCCGAAGCCCACCCCGGTGCCCGGTGTCCATGGGTACCTGGACATCGCTGTCGGTTCGGGACCGCTCATCTGTGGAATCTCGTCTGCTCACGAGGTCTATTGCTGGGGCAGCAACTACGACTACATTCCCAACCCCAACGGCACTCTGGGGGACAACGTCCCGACACCGGTGAAAATCGACGGGCTCGACGGTGCCTCGAAAGTGGTGGTGCCATTCCGAGGTATGTGCGCGATCCGCAGCGGTGATCTGTTCTGCATGGGGCTCCTCAAGCCGCCGGGGCACTGACTAACTGCAACCGGGGGGTTGCATTGAGGTGGATTGAGTGCAACCATAGAGTTGCATATAACCGATCAATCCAGGAGTCGCCATGTCCACCACCGATTTCGACCGCATTGAGCACCAGGTCACCATCAGCGCCCCCATCGACCGCGTGTGGGCGCTGGTCAGTGAACCGGGCTGGTACATCAACGATCGCGCACTCACCGAACATCGCATCGAGACCCGCGGCGACGTCACCATCGTCCACGACCCGACTCACGGCTCCTTCGCCATGCGGATCATCGAACTCGACGAACCTCGGTACGCCGCCTTCCGATGGCTGACCGATGCCGAGAATCTGGACAGCGCAGCGACTCTCGTCGAGTTCTGGCTGACCCAGACCGACGGCGGTGTCGAGCTCAAGGTCGCCGAGAGCGGATTCGCCTCGCTGGACGAACCCGAGATGGATCGTCGTTCACGTTTCGACGATCACAGCGAGGGCTGGAGACTCGAACTGAATCTCGCCAAAGAAGCTCTCACCGAATCGACTTCGCATGCCTGAGGTCTCGTCGCCGGTCGACGTCTTCGCGGCTTTGGCCGACGACAGCCGTTGGCAGGTCCTCGCAGAACTCGGCCGCCGGCCAGCATCGGCGTCGGCGCTGGCAGACCGACTGCCCATCACACGCCAGGCCATCGCGAAACACCTGCGGATACTTGCCGACGTCGGACTCGTCGAGCCGATGAAGGTGGGGCGCGAAATCCGTTACGAGGCAGTCGGAGCGCGGTTGTCCGATGTCGCGCGCCAGCTGGAGAAGATCGCCGGTGGGTGGGAGCGACGGCTCTCGCGCATCAAGGATCTCGCCGAGGGCGACGACTGACCGAGGTTGCGACTCGCCTTAGGGTTGCTGGGTCGTGGATCCGACGGTGACAGTCCTGCCGAACCGACAGCGCCCGGTTCTTCACTGACAGCGCTCTCTATTCCGTTGACAGCGCTCTTGGCTACGTTGACAGCGCCCTGAACCTCGTTGACAGCGCCCTGAACCTCGTTGACAGCGCTCTGTTTTCGGTGATGCGACCCCGCCCCGCCGGTCGAGCCGACCCATCCCGCCGGTCGAGCCGACCCCATCCCGCCGGTCGAGCCGGACGGAGCGCTAGCGAAGTCCGAGTCGAGACCTCGCAACATGATGCTGGAACCCCCACCACCACAACATCTCCCACGAAACGCGCCGCGCCATACCACACGCCACCGACAAGAAGATCCCGCCACGAACAAGTTATCCATAGATCAAAAGTTATGCACAGCAACAGGATTCAGAGAACTGACCCTTGCGCCGACCGCCAACGAGGCGTATTGTGGTGTACATGACATCGGGGGAACTTGACATCACCATCGACTTGTTATTGGAACTCGACTTCACCAACGGCAGCCTCACCGGCGACGACGCAAAGAGCGCACTGCACGCCATCCTGCTGATCCGCAATCTGGTCGATCACCACGCCAGTGTGCTTGTCGGACTCTGTGATCACCTCAAGGTCGCAGAGAAGGAGGGTCGCAAACTCCAGAAGTTGTTGCACGAATGGGGTGTCGCGCCGGCTTCCGCGTCCCGCATGATCCGCCTGGGCACCACGCCCGACATCGGCCGCGTGTACCGCCACACCTCGTTGGGCACATTGTCGGCCGAACACGCCGACGCCATCGTCCGAGGCTTGACGCACATCGAGAAACGTTCCGGCGAACCCGTCACGGCTGATGAACGCGACGCACACGCCATTGCCCTACTCGGGCACGCCACCGCCGGCTTCACTCCCGCCGAAATCCGCGAGTACGCCAAGAGCCGCGGCAACCAGCAGGCCGACGACACCGACGGCCTACCGGCCGGCGAAGATCGCTCCATCAACACCTTCGACTTCCACGACTCCGACGACGGACGACTCACCGTCACCGGCGACCTGCATGCCGTGCTCGGGGAGAAGTTGAGGACGGCGATCGAAGTGCTGTCCGCACCGCGACCCCAACCCGACGGTTCCCGCGATCCGCGCACCGCAGGTCAGGTGCGTGCCGACGCCCTCGAGATCATCCTCGACACCGCCGCCCGCGCCGCCGCAGGCGAACACAGCGACGACGGACCACGCATGCCCACCGAGTTGGTCAACCTCACCATCCCCACCGGCACACCATCATTGGCATCGTTGCAGTTCATGGGATCGGTCACCGAAGCCACCGCCCGCAAACTGTGCTGCGACGCCACCGTCGGCGTCATGATCGTCAGCAAAGACGAGGTACCACTATCGCTCGGGCGGACCATCCGACTGTTCAACCGGGCCCAACGACGCGCGTTGGCACACCGCGACAAAGGATGTATCAAGTGTGGGGCACCGCCCTCACGAACCCAGGCGCACCATATCGTCCATTGGATCGACGGCGGCGAAACCTGTTTGGAGAACGGCGCTTTGCTCTGTTCGTCCTGTCATGACGATGTCCACCATAACGGATGGGACGTCGTCATGGGAGCCGATCACCACCCGTGGTTGATCCCACCGGAAAGTGTTGACCCACAACGCAGACGGTTGCGGTCGTATCACCGTAGGACCATGACATTGGATGGATTGCCGGGTGTGGCATGAGGATCCGGTTCCAGCCTTGCCTTGCGGAGGTCTGGACACGGCTCGTCGTTTCGACGGAGCTCAACGCGGCGGCTAGCGCTCCTCACCGGCTCGACCGGCGAAACAACGGCTCGACCGGCTGGCAAAGGAGCTCGACCGGCGAATGGGAGGCGCTCGACCAACGGGGTAAGACCCTCGCCCACAGATAGATAACAGACCAACCAACCCGCACCCGGCTCCGGCCGGGACCGCATCGGTTCCTTGAGAACTCCATAGTGAATTGGGACGCCGACCTCGGGTCGACGGTCAGCGCGACAGCGCTTCTCGCGCCATGTCGGCCACCGAACCGTCGACTCGAGGTCCGTGTCCCGGGAACAGTACCGTCGCATTCAACTCGGTGAATGCCTCGACGCTACGACGGGCCGCGGCCACATCATGCTGGAAGACGTCCGGAATGCATTGGCAGCCATGGATTCCGGAGATCGGATGGTCGCTGACCAGCGCATCGCCGGACACCAATGCAGCCCCGTCGGCGACGAGGTAGGCGCTGTGGCCGTCGGTGTGGCCGTGTGAGGCCACCGGCACCGGCGATCCGGGTAGGTCAAGGCGCTCCGGGAAGGCCTCCGCCGAGTCGATTCCCTTGCGGCTCAACACTCCCAGCGGGGTCACTTCGGCCAGCCATCGCCACACCCTCGGCCGATACGCCACCGACGCGATGTCGAGCGGCGACGCCTGCTGGAGGTGATCGCGATGGGCGTGGCCCACCTCTGCGGGATCGACGAACACCGGAAAGCCGTACCGCTGCACGAGTTTCGCCACCCCGCCGATGTGGTCGACGTGCGCATGGGTGAGCAAGGCGCCACGAATGTCCTCGGGGCGTGCGCCGATCCGGGAAATCGACTCGACCACCAGATCGGCCTGGCCGGGGTAGCCGCCGTCGATCAGGGTGAGTCCGGACTCATCCTGGAGGACAACCCAATTGACGGCATGGGTGCCGACGAACCAGGCCCGTGACGACGCGCCGTCGACATGACTGAGGTCGAACTTCTCGGCCGGCACGATCACCTCCTTGGTGTCACTGACGAACCACCAACACGAACGGCCCGATCTCGGTGACCTCGAAACGAGGATCGTCGAAGGCCTTCGGATCGAAGGTGACGGTGTAGCGCTTCACATTCGGATCGTTCGGATACACATCCTGCGCCAACCGCAAAGCGTAGCCGTCCGCGGAGTAGCGGAACAGGAAGACATTCGGTGCGGGCCAGGCGGCGTGGTCGAGCTGATCGATCATCTCGTCGGGCGTGGTGACCTGTGCCCACTTGGCGATGGTCGCGGCCCGTTTGTCGAACTCGGCCAAGGGATTCGCGTAGTGCGACGTCAATCCCTGGAAACCCCAGTAGGGATACACCGAGAGGAATCCGTAATCGGCCGTGAGAACCACATTGTCGGTGGCCGGACGGCCGGTCTGCGCGGTGATCTTCCGGTCGATCTCCGGGAAGAAGGACTCGGCACCGGCCGGACGCTGGTCGGCGCGAACGCCATAGCCGTCGGTGTCGGTGTAGGCGGTGGTGATCTCACCCGACAGGTACTCGGGAATGCCCTGTGCCGCAGCGATTGCAGTGGCGGCCGCGACGACTCCGATCAACGTCCGGATATCACCGAACCGGCCGACCGCCCACCGTGACAATTCGGCGACACCGAGGACACCGGCGGCGGCCAGCACGGCCACCAGGATCGGTTCGAGCCGGAACGACAGCAGCGTCGACCCGACGGCCGTGCGGATCATCGACAGCAGGCAGAACAGATAGATCCCGACCACCGTCACACCCAGGGCGAGCGCGATGGTGCGCTCGCGGAACCGCAGCAGCAACCAGATCAGCCCGATCATGGTGATGACGCCGACGATGGTGAGGTGGAGCATCGGGAGTGGCAGAACCGCGCCGCGCCCGGGCAGATAGTGCTCGGCGGTCCCGCCGCTGGACGGCGCATTGCTCACCCGCGCCAACAGGTAGGGCGTCCAGACAAGCAACGCGACGATCCCCGACACGGCAGCCATCACGATCAGACGCACACCCACCGCGACGATCACGGCCCGCCGCGCCGCGGACACCTCGGCCGACGGCAGCGCCTTGTTGCCCGCCCGGACCCACCCGAACCCGATCAGCACCAGCGCCATCAACACGGCGACACCGGCGAACAGCCCGGCGTACAGCGTGTAGAACGTCGCACAGAGTCCGAGGAACAGCCCGGCAGCGATCACCGCAGGCCAACTCGTCCCCGCCCGCAGCGACCCGGTCGGCCCGTCGGCCATCCGGCTTCGACCCCGCAATGCGTACAGCATTGGGATCAGCATCGGCACACCGATGAGGACCAACACCGCGGCGTACGGCTCGGGGGAGGCCTCCATCAGCGTCACGACGGTGACGGCGAGCGCGATCGCCGCGCCACGATCCGCGCCGACCATCCGGTTCCACAACACGACACCGACGGCCGCGGCGACCGCGATGGTGAGGATCGCCCACGGCTTGTACGCCTCCCAGCCGGGCATGCCCTGCGCGGCGGCGAACCGACCGCCCCACCAGAACCAGCCCGCCGGGTAGTAGGGCGGCAGATCGAGGTAGGTCATGTCGGCCAGATGCGGGCTCGAGGTCATCCGGGTCAGGTATTCGGTGCGGAACTGCTGATCCGCCGACAACCCGAATAGATACAGCCGGGTCGCACCCAACGGCATGCCCAGCGTCACGGTCACCAGGCCCGCCACACCGGCCGTCGACAGCACGGTGGTCAGCCATCGGGACCGGCCGTACCGATACAGCAGGGCGGCTCCGACCAGCACGATCACCGCGATGACCTGGCCGACCGTGGTCAGTGCACGCGTCACGTTGGAGGAGTTGAACGCCGGCCACTGGACCGCGTCGATGACCTTGAGGCCGACGACGGAAATCACCACTCCGAGGGTCACGGCGATGACGAGGTCTGCGAGATCGGAGAGGAGGGGTCTGATCTGTCGCAGCACTCGGGTCTGCCGCTCTCGGGTCTGCGCAGTCACGCAGTCAGTTGTAGCAAGACGCGACAGTCATTCGGAGAGGGGACGTCGGTAATGGGCATCGTTAGGTGTGCGAAATAACTCGCGAGGCCCATCCACCACCCGGAAGGACGATCACGAGGACTCGCTTCACCGTCGCCGGCGCCACGGCATCGCTGGCCACCGCCCTGCTGCTCACCGGATGCGGGGCGTTGAGTTCGCCCAACGACCCGACGTCGACCACCATTCACACCTCTGCGGCAGCGCCCGCCGAGGTCGCCGATACTGTCACCGCCACGGTGACGACCGACACGACTGCCACGAGGCCCATCGCTACAAGGCCCGCCGACACCACAACGTCGACGACAGACCCCACGCACACCCTCCCGCCCGGCCACGGGACCGGCATCTCGGCCTTCGCCGGTCACTGGCAACGCCACGAGTCGTCCCTGGACACCACACTCACCGGAACACTTCTGATGGGGGCGTCCGCGATCGACGACGAGAAGTGGAACTTCACCTGGGAACGTAGCGATACCGACTCCGACACCCACATCGTCGGCACCCTGACCACGCAGATCGACCGGTCGGGCACCGGCGTCGGATTGCACACCGGACAGACGTTCACCGCCCGCCTGTCCGGCGATTCGTCGAACACGACGGTCCTGCTCACCGATGGGCTCGGAGACACCGGCGGTCCGCTCACCTGGTGCATGGTTGGAGCGCCTTCACCCGATTGTGGGGCGTGAAAGCTCGGATCCGGTACCGCTGAACGGTGTTCGGCAGGGGAACGCTGACCGGCTGGTTCAGGGACGTGGGTCACAGCGACTTTGTGGTGAAAGTTGCTGCCGCACAGGGCTAGTTCGTGGATTCGTTCCCCGCTGCGATGCTGCCCCGCTGCCTCCCAGCGGGCGGTCAGGAGACGGTAACTGACAGCCGCAGGAAGCGTTCTGGGCCGGGGTACAGCGCGCAGACCCAATTCGCATTGAACACACTCGCAATATAATTGTGCGAATCGAACGAAATTCCGACGCCCAGGAACAATTCCTGATTGATCTCTACAGGAACAATGTGAAAGTCGTCAAGATACTGCTCAGCAGGCCGGTCTCTGATTCCAAGATAGCGGGAGACGGAGGCAGGCAGTCTGACCGATTCGTCCGCTGACGCACGCCGGATCACTGTCTCGAGGATGATTACGGGATCGCTGGGAAATTCACGCCACGCATACTCGTTCCGATGTACGTCAGCCTCATGTGCGGTGGTGAGCCATAGATCGCTTCCATCGTCAAGTGACCACCAGTAGGCCGACCCTTCTGTGGGTTTGATACCAGTGGGGCCATCAGCGAACCAAACCCGATTCGACGAGTTCAAGAAGGATTTCATTCTGCCCATGCGAACCATCGAACCACGGCGCCAGGATCCGGTAGATTCCCGCAGGCCGAGGCCAGTTGGCGATCACTCAACGGTAGGAACGAGTGATCGAGTCCAGTGGTCGTGTGACGTCGGGATCGCTCTCACGCCTCGGAGACGAGCTGAGATGGCACCTCTAGACCGCTCTATACCGGCAGCTTGCGGAACACCTTCCGCGGGACGTGGCGCAGCACCATCATGATGAAGCGGAACGTTCCGGGGACCCACACGATCTCCTTGCCGGCATCGACCGACTTTGCGACCGCCCGCGCGACGTCATCCTTGTTGACGGTCAGCGGTGCCTCGGCGACGTTGGCCGACAGCCGGGTACGCACCTGGCCCGGCCGGACGACGAGGACGCCGATGCCCTCGGGTGCGAGTGCCTCGCCGAGGCCGAGGTAGAAGCCGTCCAGACCGGCCTTGGATGAGCCGTAGAGGAAGTTGGACCGCCGAACACGTTCTCCGGCAACCGAACTCATCGCAACGATCTGTCCGTGTCCCTGCCCGCGGAATTTCTCGCCGAGCAGCACGCCGACGCTGACCGCGGCGGTGTAGTTGATGGTCACCTCGGTGACCGCCTTCTTCTGGTCCTGCCAGACGGCCTCGTCGTCGAATTGCACACCCGCGGCGACGATGGCGAGATCGATGTCGCCACCGGCAAACGCCTTGTCGATGACGGCGGCGTGGGTGTCGGGTGCCAGCGCGTCGAAGTCGATCAGTTCGACCTCGGAGGCGCCGGCGGTCTTCATGGTGGCGACGGCCGCCTCGGCGGTCGGATCGCCGGGGACGACGGCGAGAACGACCCGCGCCGGGCCGCGGGTGAGGAACTCACTCGCGATGGCCAGGCCGATCTCGGAGCTGCCGCCGAGGATGAGGATGGACTGGGGGGCGCCTACGGCGTTGAACAAGGTTTCTCTGCTTTCAGATCGGATCGGGTCAGGCCAGCTCGAGGCGCCGGGCCATGTCGGACATGAACACACCGGTCGGGTCGATGGTGCGGCGGGTGGCGATCCACTCGTCGATCTGCGGGTACATCTTGTGGAAGTTCTCCGCCGAGGTGCGCGAATCCTTCGCGGTGTAGAGGCGCCCGCCCATCTCCATGACGCGCCGATCGAGGTCGTTGAGGAACTCCGCGAGCCCCTTGCGGACCGGGAAGTCCAGGCACACATTCCAGCCCCGGAACGGGAAGGACAGCGGCGCGCGATTGCCGTCGCCGAACAGCTTGATCACGTTGAGGAAGCTGACGTGCCCGGAGGCCTGGATGTCGAGGATGAGCTGCTTGAAGTCGCCCTCGTTGCCGGTCGGCACGATGAACTGGTACTGGGTGAACGCGCCACCGCGGCCGTAGGCGTTGTTCCAGTTCCCGATCAGATCGAGCGGGTGATAGAACTGCGGCAGGCTTTCGATGATGCCGCGCTTGTTGGAGCCCATCCGGTAGTACAGCTCGCCGATCAGCGAGAAGTCGAACTTGTTGTCCAGGCCGCGCGGGAAGACATTCGGCAGCGAGATCAGCGGCTTGACGTCGAACTTCAGTGCCTTGTCGCGCAGTTTTGCGGGCAACTCGTCGAGGGTGGCCAGGTTGCCGCGGCTGAAGGAACCGCGACCCAGCTTCGATCCGCCGCTGATGGTGTCGAACCACCCCGAGGCGTATTCGAAGCCGTCCTCGTAGCGCTGCTCGAGGTGCAGGTCGATGGTCTCGTCGAGGTTCGCGGTGGTGAAGGTGTCGGCGAGGAAGTACGCGGTCTCGGTGCGCTTGAGCGCGATCTTGGCGCGCAGCACGATGCCGGTCAGACCGATACCGCCGACGGTGGCCCAGAACAGGGTGCCGTCGGGATCATCCGCCGATCCCTCGGGCGTCAGGATCAGGATCCGGCCGTCGGCGACCAGCAGGTGCATCTCGACGATGTGATCGCCGAAGGTGCCCGTCGCGTGGTGATTCTTGCCGTGGATGTCGTGGGCGATGCCGCCACCGATGGTGACCTGCCGCGTTCCCGGCATGACCGGCACCCAGAAACCGCGTGGCACGACGACCCGCATCAGGGCATCGATGGACAGTCCGGCGTCGACGTCGACGATGCCGGTGTCCTCGTCGAGGGAGTAGATCCGCGTCAGCGGCGTCATGTCGACGGTGAGGCCACCGGAGTTCTGCCCGGACTCGTTGTAGGAACGTCCGAGTCCGCGCGCGATCACACCACGCTTGAGGTAGTCGGGTTTGTCTGCGTTGTCGTCGGCGACACGCGCCACGGCCTCGGCGATGACCTCGGGATACGGCGTCGAGAGCACGTGAGCGTGTACGGGTGTGGTGCGTGACCATCCGACCAGTTCACGGGTCGTGATCGGCAGCAATTCATCTGTAGACATCGCTGAAGAGAATACTCGAATCGAATGTGCGGCCCGCGGCGTTCACCACCCCAGGACGGCCGCCGCGGCGTTTCGGCCGGGAATTCCGCTGACGCCACCACCGCGCCGGGCCCCGGCGCCACACAGTTGTAGTCGTGGATGGCGGGTCTGGACACCCCAGGTGCCCACCTCGGTGGCCTCGGGTGCCCAGGGCCACTGCAACGAGCGGTGGAAGATGTTGCCGCCGGGCAGGCCCAGTGCGGTCTCGAGGTCGAGTGGGGTCTTGGCCTCCAGACAGGGATTGCCGTGGACGTCGTGGGAGATGACGCGCGCAATCGGTTCGGCCAGAACCGAATTCAACGATGCGAGGGTCGCCTCGACGGCTTGACTGGCGGCGCCGCCGGCGGCGAACACCGTCGGTGGCATGTACAGGCCGAACAGCGTCAACGTGTGTTTGCCGGCCAGTTCGGGACCGAGGATCGACGGATCGGACAGGGTGTGGCAGTAGATCTCGCACGGCGGCAGGGTCGGCACCTCGTCGTTGCGGGCCTGCTGCCAGGCCGTCCGCAGCTGGTCGTAGGACTCGTTGATGTGGAAGGTGCCGGCGAACGCGGCGGTCGGCGACGTCGTGGGGTCCCGCAGTTCGGGCAGCCGGTCGAGCAACAGGTTGATCTTGAGTTGCGCGCCCGCGGTGCCCGATTCGGTGTCGAGGGGTTCGTCGAGCATGGTGTTGAGCACGTCCGGCGCGCACGCCCCGTGCACCATCTCGCCCCGGACGGTGGCCACGCGTTGCCGGGAACTGCCGTGATCGGTGGTGAGGTATTCGACGAGCCCGTCACCCGGGTCGATCCCGACGACGGTGCTGGTGGTGCGGATGTCGGCACCGGCGGCCAGTGCGGCCTGATACAGCGCACCGGAGACCGCACCCATGCCGCCGACCGGCACATCCCAGTCGCCGGTGCCACCGCCGATGAGGTGATAGAGGAAGCAGATGTTCTGCCGCAGGGAGGTGTCGTGCAGGTCGGCGAAGGTGCCGATCAGGCCGTCGGTGGCGACGATGCCGCGGATCAGGTCGTCGTCGAAGTACCTTTCGATCAGCTCGCCGAGGGGGCGTTCGGTGAGCATCTCCCAGAGTTCGGCGCGTGACGAGTCGCCGTCGACGACGAGATCGGTCATCTCCTGCGCCGAGCGCAGCGGCTCGATGAGGGTGGGGAACACCGCGCGTGCGATCTCACTCATCCGCTCGTAAAACCATTGCCACGCGCCGAATTCCGTGTCGCTGCCGGTGGCCTGGGCGAAGGAATGCGCGGTGGCCGTGGCGTCGTCGGTGTCGACGAGGACCCCGCGCGCCGGGTCGGTCGGCAGCGGTGTGTACGACGAGTATCGGCGCCGGATCAGGGTGACGTCAAGGTCGAGATCGGTGATGATCCGGGCCGGCATCAGCGACACCAGATACGAGTAGCGCGACAGGCGGGCGGCCATCCCGGGGAACGGCATCGCCGACACCGCCGCACCCCCGACGTGATCGGCGGATTCCAGCACCAGGACGCTGCGGCCGGCGCGCGCGAGGTAGGCCGCCGCGGTCAGCCCGTTGTGCCCGGCCCCGATGATGACGTCGTCGTAGGTCCTCACGGTGCCGCCGGCCTCAACGCATGATCCGGGAGAGGAACGGGGTGGAGTCGGCGATCGAGGCCAGCACCGTGCCGGAGTGATCCTTCGTGGGATAGACGTGCAGTTCGACGGGCTGCCCGGCCGCCACCATCTGTGCGTACAGCGAGAGTGCGGACGGGGCCGGGACGTCGGAGTCCAGGAGGCCCTGGCTGAGGAAGATGGGTCGGTCGTAGCCCGACGACGGGGTGCCCATGTAGTCCGTCAATGCCTCGCGGATACCGGGGATGGAGCTGACCGGCCGGGACAGGAACTGATCCAGCCGAACCCCGGACGCCAGCGGAGTCATCTCCGGGTCGCAGATGGTGCGCGCGTCGGCGACGAGTTCGCGGCCCTTCGGACCGAGGACCTGCGCGATGTCGATGTCGGGCCGCGCCTCGGCGAATCCGGCGAAGATGTAGGCCGTGTAGACGGTCAGGGCCGCGGGCAGCGCGACGGGTGCGGGCGGGGCGAGGGAGACGATCTGCTCGATGTTGGCGGGTGTTCCGGTGGCGACGACGCCGCGGTAGTCGAGTCCGGAACCGGCCGAGAGTGCGGTGGCGCGGCGCGCGGCATTGAGGGCGGCACTCGCACCCTGCGACTGTCCGACGATCGCCCATTTCCGGGCCAACGGCAGGCCCATCTGATGCGCGGCGATCACCGAGTCGACGACCGATTGTGCCTGCGCCACCCCGCTCAGATAGTTCATCAGCCCCGGGGTGCCGAGCCCGACGTAGTCGGTGGCGACGACGGCATAGCCCTGATCGAGCCAATGATCGAGGTAGGTGGTGTCGCGGGAGCTGCGCGGCTGCACCGACGGGGCGCAGTCGTCGCCGAGTCCGGTGGTGCCGTGCGCCCACGCGATCACCGGGTAACCGCCGGCGGGTGCGGGGCGTTTCGGCAGGAACACCGCACCGGAACTCACCGCGGGCCTGCCATGCACGTCGCGGGACGCGTAGAGGATGCGGTAGGCGCGTCCGGCCGACGGCAGGGTGAGCGGACTCGCGAGCGGGACCTGCGCGATCAGGGTGCCGGGCGCACCGATGGGACCGGAATAGCCGGCCGCGTCGAGACCCGAATCGATCGGCGTCTCGGTGGGCGGTGGGCCGTCGGCGCGTGCCTCGGTGGGGAGGAGGGCCGCGGTGAGTCCGGCGAGAAGCACTGACACGATGAACGTGAGGAGTCTCAGGGTCGCGGGTGCAACTCGGCGGCGCGTCACCATGATCTCGACGATAACCCGCCCCTCCCACGTGGCGGCCGCGATCGGGACTCAGCGCATGATCCGGGCGAGCCACGGCGTGGAATCGGGCACGGAGGCCAGAACCGTTCCCGAGTGGTCCTGATCGGGGTACACGTGCAGCGTCACCGGCTGGTTGTTGGCCTTCATCTGCGCGTACAGGGACAGCGCCGACGGCGCCGGGACATCGGCGTCCTTGAGGCCCTGGCCGAGGAAGATCGGACGGTCATAGCCCTTGTACGGCGTCATCATGTACTCGCGCAACGCCGCACTGAGTCCGGGAATCGACATGAGCGGCTTGGCGAACCAGGTGTTGACGTGGTCGCCGGACAGCTCGTTCTTGAGGACCGGATAGCACGTGGTGCGTCCCTGTTCCAGGCGTGCGAGTCCGGTGGTGTTCATGACCGAGGTGACGTGCATGTCCGGCCTGGTCTCATTGAAGCCCGCGAGGATGAAGGCGGTGTAGGCATTGAGGCTGCCGGGCAGAGCCACGGGAGGGACGGCGGGACCCATCAGCTGGTACAGGTTTTCCAGGTTGGCCGGAATCCCGGTCGCGATCACCCCGCGGTAGTCGAGGCCGGAGCCACGGCTGAATTCGGTGGCGTAGCGGGCGCCGTTGAGGGCGGCGGCAGCGCCCTGCGATTGGCCGATGATCGCCCACTTCGGGCCCAGCGGCAGCCCGGCGTGGTGTGACGCGATGACGATGTCGACGATCGAATGTGCTGCGGCCTTGCCGTCGAGGTAGGCCATCAGGCCGGGAGTGCCGAGTCCGACGTAGTCGGCGGCGACGACCGCATAGCCCTGGTTGAGCCAGTGCCCGAGGTACTCGATGTCGCGCTGGCTGCGCGGCAGTGCCGACGGGGTGCAGTCGTCGTTCATGCCGACGGTGCCGTGCGCCCACGAGATCACCGGCCAACCACCGGCCGGGGGTGTGCCCTTCGGTACGAAGACGGCACCGGTGCTGGTCGCTTTCCTGTTGTGCTGGTCGATCGTGGCGAATTGCACGCGATATGCCGAACTCGCTGCGGGCAGCGACACCGACGGTGCCAGCGGTACCTTCGCCATCAGGGTGCCGGGCGCCGGGATGGGTCCTGAGTAGTCCGTCACGTCCAACCCCGACCAGTTGGGTGTTCCGACGACGACCTCGTCGTCGGCGTGTGCGGAACCGGTGGCGGACATGATCGCGGCGGCGGCCAGTACGCCGACCAGAACCGTGGGTACAACGGCGTGGGTCCGTCGGCGCATCCGACGTATGAGGGAGAGCATGGGGCGAAGAGTAGGGTGCACACCCCGGTTCCGGATAGGGGAGTTCGTGCCGTGCGGGCGTTCGATTCGGGACGTGGGCGCACGCCTATTGGGCGCTCTACCCGACACCGATCGACGGTTGGCCCATATTCTTAGGTAGTGGAGATCCCCTCGGTCACGCTCGCATCCGGTTTTTCGCTGCCGCTGGTCGGCCTCGGCACCTACGACATGCTCGGAATGCCCTGCGCGCATGCTGTTTCGCATGCGCTGGGCGCCGGGTACCGGCTGCTCGACACGGCCTCACGCTATTCCAATGAGCGCAGCGTCGGGATGGGGCTCGAGGAGTCGGGCATCGATCGTGCCGACGTCGTGGTGCAGACCAAACTCGGTGGTGGCGATCAGGGCTTCGACGAGGCGATCAACGCGGCCAAGGACAGTGCCCGCCGACTCGGCGTGGCCTACCTCGACGTCTATCTGATCCACTGGCCGTGCCCGAGTCTCGGCGCGATGGTCGAGTCGTGGAAGGCATTGTTGACCCTGGCCGAGGAGGGATTCATCAGGGTGCCGGGCGTCTCGAACTTCAAGGCCCATCATTTGCAGGCACTCTACGACGAGACGGGGAAGTGGCCGGAGCTCAACCAGATTCAGTGCTCACCCGCGCTGGCGCGCGATGATCTGCGAGAGTTCATGCAGCGCAATGGAATCCATGCGCAGGCCTGGCATCCGACCGGCCGTAAGGATGGTATGCTCGCCGACGCCGTCGTCATCCGGCTGGCCCGCAAGTACGGCAAGTCGCCCACCCAGATCGCGCTGCGTTGGTCGGTGCAGCAGGGCATCGGTGTGGTGCCCAAATCGGCACACCAGGGACGCCAGCTCGAGAACGCCGACCTGTTCGATTTCGAATTGACCGAGGCCGACATGGCCGACCTCGCGAGCCTGGATCGCGGTGAGAAGGCAGCCCGCGACTCGGATGTGGAAGAAGAATTCTGACCCGGTGGCCGCGTGAATTCTCAGCGCCATGACCTAGGGTGATGGCCGTGGTAGACCAGAGTTCCGACGAGCCGAAGCACACGCATGACGAGTTCGCGACGCGTCATGCGCCGATGCCGCCGGAACTGCCCCTCGACGACGGGGAGGCCTCCACCGACGTCCCGCTGATGACACAGATCATCCGGTTCGTCATCACCGGCGCCGGGTCGGGTGTGATCGACTTCGGTCTCACCGCAGTGTTGCAGTATGTGGCGGGATTGCCGGCCGGCCTGGCCAAGGCGATCGGCTTCATCTGTGGCACCACCACCGCGTATTACTTCAACAGGCGGTGGACCTTCCGCGCCGAGCCGAGCATGGCACGGTTCATCGCGGTCGCCGTCCTCTACTGCGTCACCTTCTTCGTCAACGTCGGTGTCTACGTGTGGCTGTCGCGTCTGTGGCCGCACGAGCTGATGTACAGCCTCATCGCGTACGTCATCGCGCAGGGCTTGGCGACGATCATCAACTTCGTGGTCCAGCGGGCCGTCATCTTCAAGATTCGGTAGCGACGGTGTCACTCGGCCGACGCGGGGGACGATCGAGCGGCGGATCGATGCGGACCGCGGTGGTCGTCGGCTCGGGGCCGAACGGGTTGGCCGCTGCGGTGCGGTTGGCCCAGGCCGGGGTGGCGGTGACCGTGTACGAGGCCGCCGACGAGATCGGTGGCGGGACGCGATCGAGTGAACTGATGGTGCCCGGCGTCCTGCATGATCACTGCTCGGCATTCCATCCGCTGGGGGTCACGTCACCTTTTCTGGCGTCCTTGCCGCTGCACCGGCACGGATTGCGGTGGCGGTGGCCGGAGATCGACTGTGCGCATCCCCTCGACGACGGCACCGCAGCGCTGTTGTACCGCGACATCGATGAGACGGCCGACGGCCTCGGTGTCGACGGTCCGCGCTGGAAGGGCTTGTTCGGGCCGCTCGCGGCACGATTCGACGCCATCGGTACCGACATCCTGCGGCCGTTCGCCCACGTGCCCCGACATCCGATCATGCTGACCCGATTCGGTGTGCGTGCCCTCGCCCCGGCGACGATGCTGGCGCGGATGATGCGGACACCGGGCGCGCGGGCGCTGTTCACCGGGATGGCCGCGCACGGGTTCACCCGACTGGACCGGCCGGGTTCCTCGGCGGCCGGGGTGATGCTGGTCGCGGCGGGGCATCACGCCGGATGGCCGGTGGCCGAAGGCGGGTCGGCGGCCATCGCATCGGCCATGGCCGCTCTACTGGCCGAACTCGGGGGCGAGGTGGTGACGGGCCGGCGAATCGACCGTTACCGCGACGTCGCCGACGCCGACATCGTGATCCTGGACACGGCGCCGGAGTTCGCGGCGGATCTGCTGGGCACCGCCATTCCGCCTCGCCTCGGCCGCGCGTTGCGGGCGATCGAGCATCCGACCGCAGCCTTCAAGGTCGACTATGTGATCGACGGCGAGGTGGGGTGGACGGCGCCCGGCTGTGACCGGGCGGGCACCGTCCACGTCGGCGGCACGTCCGCGCAGATCGCCGACGCCGAGCGGGCCGTGCTGACCGGGCGGATGCCGCAGCGTCCCTTCGTTCTGGTGGGACAGCAGTGGCTGGCCGACCCGGGTCGCGCCGCGGGTTCGCTGCGTCCGCTCTGGGCGTATGCGCATGTGCCCAATGGATTCGACGGCCCGGTCACCGAGCTGGTGACCGCGCAGATCGAGCGATTCGCGCCGGGTTTCGCCGACCGCGTCGTCGACGTCCGGGCGCGAACCCCGGGTGAACTCGAGATGGACAATCCGAACTATGTGCGCGGTGACATCGGCGGCGGACCCAATGACCTGCTGCACTTGATCGCACGGCCACGGCCGACGACGACGCCGTACGCCACCGGTGTCGCCGGGGTGTACCTGTGTTCCTCGGCGACGCCGCCCGGAGGTGGCGTGCACGGAATGTGTGGATTTCACGCTGCCGAAACGGCACTGGATCACTTGACTACGCGCGCGTGATTTCCGGCTGGCAGGTCGCTGTGAGCTAGTCTCGACGGGAATCGGGCCGCAACATCGACATCGGTCCGCGCGATAGCAGAGGTGTGATGCAGGAAGAAGCCCTGGTATTGGTCCAGCGAACATTGTTCGCCGGCCCCAATCCCCGTGTGGTCCCGGGAATGTACGTCGACGCCAACATGGCGATGGTGCGCCCGGACCGGACCGAGGTCCGGATGGAGCCGGGTGCCATCCTGAGTACGAATACGTATTTCGGGCGATTTGCCGCGAGTTATTGGCAGCGATATACCGCCATTGATTCCGTGCGGCTCGAGTTCGACCATCGCGTCGCCGAGGGCGGGTGTCTGCGTGTCGAGGTCAACGCCTCGGATGCGGGTGGCCGTCGGCGCCCCGTGGACGTCATCGAGGTCACCGGCAATGGCCGGGCGACGGTCGATGTCGAGGTCCGACGATTCCTCGACGGAGGCGCGATCTGGTTTGACGCCACAGCGATTGGTGGCGCAGCGAGCGTGTCGAACGTGACGTGGTCGGTGACCCGTCCGGAACGCAACCGCGCCATTTCGGTGGTGATATGTACACACAACCGCCCAGCCGACGCCATCTCGACGCTGCTGACCTTGGCGGGTGATCCCGTCGCACTGGGACTCATCGACGCGGTGTACGTGGTGGACCAGGGAACGCAGCGTGTTGACTCGCATGAACAGTTCCCGTTGGTCAAAGATGCGCTCGGACCACGCCTGCAGTACTTGATCCAGCCGAATCTGGGCGGTGCAGGGGGATTCAACCGAGGTTTGCACGAACTCACCAAGAACGGGTCATGTGACACCGACATCGTGGTGATGGACGACGACATCCTGTGCGAGCCGGAGTCGGTGGTGCGTCTGTCGGCGATGGCCAACAACGCAACTCGTCCGGTCCTGGTCGGCTCGCAGATGCTGCTGTTGTCGGAGACCTACCGAGTGCACATGACCAGCGAGTGGGAAGCCCTCGATCAGCTGAAGGCCGGTCGCCCGGGGCCGCGTGGCAAGGCCGGGCTGAACGCGCTCGAGAAGCAGCAGGACCCGCGCACCGATGCCGGCTGGAATGGTTGGTGGACATGCCTTCTCCCCGCTGAGGCGGTGGTGGAGGCGGGATTGTCGCTGCCGCTGTTCTTCCAATGGGACGACATCGAGTTCGGAATCCGTGCCCGCAAGGCCGGGTTCCCCACCATCACCCTGCCCAACGCCGGTGTGTGGCATGCCGATTTCCATCTGAAGGATTACGACGACTGGTCGCGGTATTTCAGTTGGCGCAATGCCCTGATCGTCGCGGCGATTCATGATCGATTCGATCCGAAGACCGTGAGTGCTGTTGTCGCGCGGGAGATCACGAGTCACATCGTCTCCATGCAGTACGGGCTGGCCGAGACGTTCCTCCTGGCGGTACGCGATTTTCTCTCTGGCCCAACGATTCTGGCCGACGGTGGACGCAGCAAACTCGCCGAGCTCGCGGAGCTGCGCTCGCATTACCCCGACACGGTGCGGCGCGAGGCCACTGAAGCGTTGGCCGACGATCCGCGGATCGTGATGCGCGGCCCGGAACCGAAGGAGGACAAACTCGATCAGGTGCTCGCCAAGCGCGTGGTCAAGCAGTTCCTCGGTCGGGTGGCGCCGGGGAAGGTGGCCATCTCGGCGCACGATGCGCGGTGGTGGCACGTCGGGTTGTTCAGTGAGGCCGTCGTCACCGATGCGTCGCAGACCGGGGTTCGGGTGCGTCGCCGTGACAAAGACATCGCTGTCCGGCAGGGCCGCGAGTTGGCGCGCCTGTCGTGGATATTGCGACGACGGGCGCCGGAGATCGCGCAGCAGTGGCGTGACGCCGTGCCGCGACTCACGAGCCATGAGAACTGGCAGCGACTCTTCGACGGTGACTGATCGGGCGGTGACTGATCGGGCGGTGACTGGTCGCCGGTGGCTACTCGGTGCGTCGCTGGCCGTCGGGCTTCTCGGGGTCGTTCTCTCCGCGTCCGGGTCGTGGCGTCCGTCGTTCTGGTACGACGAGGCGGCCACGGTGTCCGCGATCGATCGTAGCTATCCGCAACTGCTGTCGCTGGTCCATCACACCGACGGGGTGCACGCTGCCTACTACATGGTGACGAAGGCGTGGGCGTCGGTGTTCGGGATCTCCGAATTCTCACTGCGGTTCCCGTCGGCGATGGCGATCGGGGGCGCATCGGCCCTGTTGGTGGTACTCGGAAATCGGTTGTGGAGCACCTGGTTCGGCGTCCTCGCCGCGCTCGCACTTCTCACCGTCCCACGAATCACGTGGGCCGGTATGGAGGCGAGATCGTATGCGGGAACCGTCTTTCTGTCGATCGCGTTGTGCCTCGTGCTGTTGTACGCACTTGATCGCGGACGATGGTGGTGGGTGGCGTATGGGTTCGTCGCGGGGATTGCCGGGATCTGGTTTCTGCTTTCGCTGACACTTGTTGTCGCGCACCTGATGTATGTGCTGCTGACCAAACGCTCGGCATGGCCGTGGTTGTTCGCGACGGCGGTCGGCGTGGCGATCGTCTTGTCGCCCTTCGTTTGGTGGGTGAGCGGGCAGCGCGCGCAGATCGATTGGATTCCGGATACCACGGACCGGACCGTTGCGGTCTATGCCCTATGGGAGTTTTTCGACGGGTCATGGCCCTTCGCGGTGACGGCGCTGCTTGTCGTGGTGGTGGGTGTGGTTGCGTCGATGATGTCCTGGACGCACGAGGGACATCGGGTGCTGGTTCTGTCGCTGTGCTGGCTCGTCGTGCCCGCGGGCCTCGTGTGGCTGATCTCGGTCATCGGGGAGCCGCTGTACACGCCGCGGTACCTGGCGTTCACGACGCCGGGAGTGGCGTTGCTACTGGCATGGTCGGCCATGCACATCGCCCGGGAAAGCCGTTGGATCTCCCTGCTCGTCGTGCTGATCCCGGCGGTGGCTGCAGCACCGGGATATGTGGCGGGCCGTGGCACCTACGGCCACATGGGTGGCAGCGATTTCTCCGCGGTTGCCGACTACATCGGCGAGCACGCGCAACCCGGTGCCTGTGTGGCGTTCGACTCGGCCCCCTCCTGGAGTCCGGTGTCGCAGCGCGTGGTGATGTCGGCCAGACCTGCCGACTTCGTCGGCCTCCGTGATCTCGGTCCGGCCGTCGACGCGGCACGGGCCGGTCGGCTGTGGGATGTCGACCAGCCCGTCACCGCCTACCGGGCATTCGCGGAGTCGTGCGAGGTGATGTGGGTGATCACCGATGGTGAGCGTGACGTGCCGTTCGTCGAATTGCCGGGCGGCACGCTGAATTGGTACTTCGAGCCGTTCCACTTCACCGGTACGCCCCTGTATCGCGAGTTGTCGAAGGCGGGTCTGCACATCACCGACCGCACCGAATTCTGTCATTCGCAGGTGGTCCGGATGCAGAGCTCTGGATAGTGGACGCGCCGATCGCGTTGCGGCTCAGCGGTTGAACTTGTCGATGACGTTGTCGGCGTACCAGTTGAGATGGTCGATTTTCGTCTGCAGTGGTTCGGTGTCCTGGCCGACGACGTAGGGCAGCCGGAATCCGACGATCACATCGGTGATCCCCTTGTCCTCCAGCTTCTTCACCCCGTCGACGGTGTAGGCGTCCAGAGAGATGACGTGAATCTCGAAGGGGTCGTTCGTTCTTCCTTCGGCCCTGCGGAGGTCGGCGATCCGCTCGAGCAGGGCGTCGAGTTCCTCGGCCGGTCCGCCGCCGTGCATCCAGCCGTCGCCGCGGATCACTGCCCGGCGCAGCGCCGGCTCGGCGTGACCGCCGACGAGCAGCGGAATGGGTTCGGTGGGGGTCGGTGCCATCTTGATCGTGGGGATGTCGTAGAACTCGCCGTGGAACTCGAAGTACCCGCCGGAGGTCAGTCCGCGGATGATGTCCATACACTCGTCCATCCGCTTGCCGCGGCGACGGAAATCCACACCCATGATCTCGTAGTCCTCCGGCCACGGACTGGTGCCGACGCCGAGCGCGAGGCGGTTGCCTGTCAGGTAGGCCACCGACGCGGCCTGCTTGGCCACGAGCACAGGCGGACGCACCGGAAGCTTGAGGACGAACGGGGTGAAGCGGATGGTCGAGGTGACCGCGCCGAGTGCCGCCGCCTGGATGAAGGTCTCGATGAACGCCTTGTCCTCGAGGAACTCCCGATTGCCGTCGGGAGTGTAGGGATAGGTTGCGTCCGATTCCTCGGGGTAGGCGAGGGAATCGGGAATGGTGAATCCTGCATACCCGGCCTTCTCCGCAGCCTGCGCGAGTGGCGCGTAGTAGGCCGGGTCGGTCATCGCCTCGGCGAAGGTGAAACGCATCGGTGTGCCCCTTTGGTACTCGTAGACCAGCCCACTCAGGGTAGAACACGTTCTAGTTTTGTGGTTGCATCTGGGGAGAATCCGATGGTCCGTGGGCTGCCGGCCCGCGAGTATCCGGGAAGCGACCGGCAGTTGGTAAGTCAGTCAGAGTCCGGCCGGACGAACCGCTCACGACGGCCGAGGCGCTGCAACCGCAGCCACTCGGCGAAGCCCTTGACGTCGTGCTGCTGCACCAGGAAGTACCAGCCGAAGCGGGCGTACTCCTGGGGGAGGAGCTTGCGCATCCCCGGCTGGCTCATCAGATAGCCACGATTGCGGTAGGTGAAGAAGCGTTTGGTCGGGTTGTCCGGATACTGGGTGTGCATCCGCCCACCGAGGATCGGCCGGAACTCGTCGGTGCCGTAGGGATGCAGGTATGCGGTGCTCAGGCAGGTGCCGAAGGCCAGACCCGATCGCTGCAACCGACGGTGCATCTCCACCTCGTCGCCGCGGAAGAACAACCGTAGGTCCGGCACGCCGATCATCTCCAGCGTCGCCGCGCGGAACAGTGCGCCGTTGAACAGCGACGCGATCCCGGGCAGCAGGTCGCCGTCGGGGTTGCCGGGTTCGAACAACTCGGATCGCTTGCGCCGCCACACGACTCCCCGGCGCAACGGGAACGCGAGAGTCTCCGGGTCGTTGATGTTGGCGACCACCGGGGAGACCTCGGCGAGATCGTGCGTGATCGCACAGTCCATCAGCGTCGCGAGAACCTCACTGCCCTCGGGCCGGCCGTCGTCGTCGGCGCACCAGACCCAATCGGCACCGAGTGCCAGGGCATGCAGCATGCCGAGGGCGAATCCGCCTGCGCCGCCGAGGTTTCGCCTCGATCCGAGATAGGTTGTCGGAACCGGCTGTGCGGCAACAAGGTCGGCGACGACAGCCTCGTCGGCATTGTCGACGACGACGATGTGGTCGACCGGACGTGACTGCGTGGCCAGGACTTTCAGTGACGCCGCCAACAGCTCCGCGCGACGGTGGGTGACCACCACCGCCACCACGGTGTCGGTGCTCATGTCGGCGTGTCCCCGTCGGTGCCCTCGCCGGCAGCCTCGTCGCGCTTCATCCCGGCCAGCACCTCACGCACATGCGCGGCAGCGTCGGGACCCTCGTAGGCGCCGACCACCTCTTCGATTCCGCCGTCCATCCGGACTTCGCCGTGATCGATCCACAGCGCACGATCGCAGAGCTGGGCGAGGAACTCGTTGGAGTGGCTGGCGAACACCAGGATGCCGGACCGTTCGACCAGGGCCTGCAACCGGATTCGGGCCTTCTTCATGAATTCGGCGTCCACCGCGCCGATGCCCTCGTCGAGGATCAGGATCTCCGGATCGATGCTGGTGACCACGCCGAGGGCAAGTCGCACCCGCATACCCGTCGAGTAGGTTCGCAGCGGCATCTGCAGGTAGTCGCCGAGTTCGGAGAAGTCGGCGATCTCGTCGATCTTGCGCAGCATCGCCTTGCGTGTCAGTCCCAGGAACATGCCGCGGATGATGATGTTTTCGTAGCCGGAGATCTCCGGATCCATGCCGACGCCGAGGTCGAACACCGGGGCCACCCGTCCGGTCACCCGGCAGGCGCCACGCGTCGGCTCGTAGATCCCGGACAGCAGACGCAGCAATGTCGACTTGCCGGCACCGTTGTGGCCGACCAGACCGACGCGGTCACCGTGTTCGAGGTGCAGGTTGATGTTCTTCAGGGCCTCGACGACGATGACGTTCGAGTCGTTGGCGCCGATCACCCCGCCGGCCGCACCCATCACCGACTTCTTCAACGACCGGGTCTTCGCATCGAAGATCGGGAAATCCACACACGCATCCCACGTGTCCACGCGTACCGAACTGGTATTACTCATCGCCCAATCACACCCAATACGCCACGCGGGCCCGGTAGTTACGCATGACCGCCAACGCGGCGAGCCACCCGATCGCGGTGCAGCCGATGACGATCGCCCAGTGATAGAACGCCACCGACTGGCCGAGCAGGGGCCCCCGCGCGATGTCGAGGTAGTGATACATCGGGTTCAGTTCCACCAGCCGCAGGCGCGGATTCTCCCCGCCGACCTGGCTCAGGCTCTGCGTCGTCCAGATAATCGGTGTCATGAAGAACACCAACTGCACCGCCGTCGTCAGCAACTGCCCGATGTCACGGAACCGGGTGGAGAGAATGCCGAATACGATCGACACCCACACGCCGTTGATGACGTACAGGATGATCGCCGGAATCACCAGTACCACAGTCCAATTGATCGGCTGCGGGAAGACGATCAGGATCACGATGTAGATCACGATGTTGTGGGCGAAGATGATCAGCTGCCGCCACACCATCCGGTAGACGTGCACGCTCACCGGCGCGGGCAGCTGCTTGATCAGGCCTTCGTTCTTGGCGAAGACCTCCGCCCCCTCGAGGATGGAGTTCTGGATGAAGTTCCAGAAGATGAACCCGAGCGTGACGTACGGCAGGAAGGTCTTGATGTCCATGTGGAAGAGCTCGCCGTAGAGCAAGCCCATCGCCACGGCGGTCACGCCGGTGGCGATGGTGATCCACAGGGGGCCCAGCACCGAGCGGCGATACCGCTGTTTGATGTCCTGCCACCCCAGATGCAGCCACAGCTCCCGCGACCGTATGCCTTCGGCCAGGTCGCCGAAGGCCCGGCTCATCGACCGAGATCCCGCGCCCGGCGGGGGCGGTGGCACCTGCCCCTCGATCACTTCCGCTGACACGAGGCTTGAGCATACAGAGCGCTCATGTGGTCACCCGGCACAGAGGTTCTCGGGGGAGCTGCCGAGGTGCCCTACAGGTACTGCCCGGTACTTCCGTGTCCGCTCCCCGAAGCCGGCATCATTCCCGGCGGCAATGCGCCCTGCCGCATCTGCTCGAGCTGCGCCCGGGCGGCCATCTGTTGGGCGAACAGTGCGGTCTGGATGCCGTGGAAGAGGCCTTCGAGCCAGCCGACGAGCTGTGCCTGGGCGATGCGGAGTTCGGCGTCCGAAGGGGTGGTGTCGTCGGTGAAGGGCAGCGCCAGACGTTCGAGTTCCTCACGCAGCTCCGGCGCCAACCCGTCCTCGAGTTCGCGGATCGACGACGCGTGGATCTCGCGGAGCCGGTTGCGGCTCGCCTCGTCGAGAGGTGCCGCCCGCACCTCCTCGAGCAGCTGCTTGATCATGGTGCCGATGCGCATCACCTTCGCGGGCTGCTCCACCATGTCGGCGACGCTCGTGCCGTCGTCCGACGACTCGGCGGAGGCGGCGGCGGTGCCCAGGGGGGCGTCCGCACCCACCACCACGATGGAATCGTTGCCGGGTTCGGACGCGCCGTCGTGATCGGGACTACCGAAGGGGCTCGCAGGTGTGCCGTCGATGACCATGCCCCCATTGTGCCCAAGCCGTCGACGGGTCGGGGCGATACCCGCGGCGATACCTCGCTGAGACGCGATGACGCCCGTCTATGGTGGGGCCCATGGCCTTCGATGTCGCCCATGCGCGCGGACTGTTCCCGTCGCTCGGTGACGGCTGGATCCGTCTTGATCCGCAGGCCGGCATGGTGATCCCGGATTCGGTCGCCAGTGCGGTGTCGACCGGATTTCGCCAGCTCGGAGCGGCGCCGTCGGGGCGATATCCCGCCGCCCGCGCCACCGCCGACGCCCTCGACGGTGCGCGTCGGGCGATCGCCGACATGGTGGCCGCGCAGGCCTCCGGGGTGGTCCTCGGCCCGTCCCGGTCGCTGTTGCTGTGGACGCTGGCCGAGGCGATCAAACCCAACACGTGGCTGTCAGGCAATGTCGTCGTCAGCCGCCAGGACGACGAGCCGAACATCCTGCCGTGGGTGCGCGCCCTCGGTCGGGTGGGTGGCCAGCTGCGCTGGGCGGAGATCGACGTCGAGACCGGCGAACTGCCCACCTGGCAGTACGACGACCTCATCGACGATCGCACCGCCGTCGTCGCCGTCCCGTTGGCGTCGTCGACGTTGGGCACTCTCACCGACGTCGCCGACATCGCCAAACGCACGAGGGCGGTCGGTGCCAGGCTGGTCGTCGACGCCACCAGCGCCGCGCCCTACGTGCCCCTCGACATCACCGAACTCGGTGCCGACGTGTTGGTGGTGTCGGCCGAACGGTGGGGCGGTCCGCGGGTGGCGGCGATGGTGTTCGCCGACCCGCGGGCGATGGACAACCTCTCGTCACTCTCGTCCAATCCCCATGCCGTCGGACCCGAACGTCTCGAGGTGGGCGAACACCAGGGTGCGTTGCTCGCAGGTCTGGTGGCGTCGGTGGAGCATCTGGCCGCCCTGGACCCCGATGCGTTCGGTAAACGCCGACGACGCGTCGTCGCGGCCCTCGACGGCGTGTCGGAGTACCTGCAACGGCTCGGGTTCTATCTGGTGACCACACTCGACCAGCTCAATCACGTCTCGGTCATCGGCAAGAGCGACAACCGCGTCCCGCTCGTCAGCTTCGCCGTCGACGGGGTCGGTGCCGACACCGTGGTCCGTCGGCTCGCCGACAACGGGATCTGCGCGTTGGCCGACCTTCCCAGCCGGGCGCTGACCCGGATGGGTGCCGGCGACTTCGGCGGTGCGGTCACCGTGGGCCTCGGGCCGTACTCCACCCCGTACGAAGTGGATCATCTGGTCAGGACACTCGGCTCCCTCGCCTGAATTGCCACGGTGCGCGACGGGTTGTCGGTCGGACGACCCACACCGTTTCGTAATTTGACGCACACCGCACTATCTTCGACACAGTGAATATGCGGGAGCCCGAGTCGGGACGCGGCCACGCGTCCACAGGTGGTCCGTGCCGTCTCACCGAGAGCCAGCAGCAGGTCTGGCATAACTTCGTCGACGGTGGTTGGGCACTGATGGCTCAGGTGACCGCCGGGTTCGCCGCGGCAGGTTTCTCGGCGACCGACATGCGCCTGCTGGAGATCCTCGCGGTCCGCGACTCGATCGGTATCAGCGAACTGGCTGCCACCCTGCACGCCGGCGTCAGCACGGTGTCGCGCATCGTGAGTCGACTCATCGACGACGGAACCCTTGAGCGGGTGGCGTCGCAGGCCGACGCCCGGCACCGGCTGGTGCGGATCACCGAGGCCGGGCGGGTGGAACTCGACCGGCAGATGAGCGTGCGCGACGGTCTGATCAAACGGCTCGTCGTCGACGTGGTGGCACCCGAGCAGTACGAATCCATCGGTGATGCCTTCGAGCGGATCCGCAAGGCCTGCGACTGATTCTTCAGTCCGACACCCGCAGCAGGACCTTCCCGATCGACTCGCCGCTGTCGAGGCGCTGATGGGCGGCGTCGGCGTCGTCGAGTCCGAAGACGCTGTCGATGACGGGGACGACCTTTCCGGCCTCGATCAGCGGCCACGTCAGTTCGCGGGTGCGCGCGACCACATGTCCCTTGCCGTCGTTGCCGTCGACCGGTCGGGAACGCAACGTGGTGCCGATGACCGAGGCCCGCTTGGCCATCAGCGCTGCGATCGACAGTTCGGCCTTCGTTCCGCCCTGCATCCCGATGATCACCAGCCGCCCACCCGTTCGCAGCGCGGAAATGTTGCGCGCCAAGTATTTTGCGCCGACGATATCGAGGATGACGTCCGCGCCGCCCTGCTCGGAGATGATCTGGACGAAGTCCTGCTCGGCGTAGTTGATGGTGATGTCGGCGCCCAGCTCGCGGCAACGGTCGAGTTTGTCGGCGGTTCGCGCGGTCACTGCGACACGCGCGTCGAGCGCCCGCGCCAATTGGATCGCGTGCGTACCGATCCCGCTCGACCCGCCATGGATGAGCAGGAGTTCGCCGGGGACCAGGTGGGCGGCTTCGATGACGTTGGAGACGACGGTGCAGGCCACCTCCGGCAGAGCGGCGGCGTCGGCCACCGACACCCCGGCCGGGACCGGCAGGACCTGGGCGGCGGGCACGGCCACCTGCTCGGCGTAGCCGCCGCCGGCGAGCAACGCGCACACCTCGTCGCCGGGCGCCCAGCCGACGACATCGGAGCCGACCGCCCGGATGCGTCCGGACACCTCGAGCCCCAGGGTGTCGGGCGCCCCGGGTGGTGGTGGATAGAGGCCGCGTCGTTGCAGCACGTCGGCGCGGTTCACGCCGGCCGACACCACGTCGATGACCACCTCGTCGGAGCCGGCAACCGGATCGTCGATGGTGGCGATGCTCAGTTCGCCGGAGTCGGAGACGGTGACCGCGCGCATGAGTCGATGGTGGCACATCGGTGTTGGCCGGCAGCCCCGGACTGCGCGTCCGGTCGTTGACGCGGTGGCCCTCAGGTCGCGCGGTGCCTGCGCGTGCGCGCGGTCGTTGCACTGCGGGCGTGAGTGCGGACGTGTCGCGTGAGCGATTGCGCCCCAGCGGAATTCACGTTGGTAGTCGCCGTACCTGGGCCTTGTCTCGGCCCGGATCGCGGTGCTGGGGTCGGGAGCCGATTCGGTCCCCTTGTGACCACTCACGTACCCTTTTGCGCAGGGAAGCGTGGCAGAGCGGCCGAATGCACTCGCCTTGAAAGCGAGCGTGCCTAAACAGCACCGGGGGTTCAAATCCCTCCGCTTCCGCAGGTAGATGGGGGTTTCGGGGTGGTCTACGGACCTGCCCCGAGTCATTTCCCCACAACGCGTGGTCTATCACCCCCCCACTCGACCTGGGATTACGCGGTGGCAGTGAGCATGTTGGGGGCCCGTTCGAGTTCCCAGGTCTCGATCCCCGTCGCGGAGGCGACCGTGGATGCGGACAGACCCAGCTCGCGGCGAGGCGCGCGCTGTTCTTCCCTGCGACTGCGCCGTAGTTCGGCGCGGGACAGGTGGATTCGGCGACCCAGTGCCTGTTGCCAGGTAGGGGTGGGCGGTCACGAGCGCGCATCGCGGAGCCGTTCTCGGCCAGGTACTGATCCAAGTTGGGTATGCACTTGATGGTGGACGGCAGCACCGACACGGAGGAGGTCTGTGTGGTCACGTCCCGCGTATACCTCCAACGTCTTCAAGCCAATCGACCACCTGAGTGCGCGCCTCGGGTTCCAGCGCTTGCTCGTGGGGCCGCGCTCGTTCGAAACGATGAAAGTAGGTTCCGCGCACATCCCGTAGTTCGGTGTCGAGCGCCACGCGGAGGACTGCGAGTGCGCCGTCGTCGAGGGTGGATGACACAGGAAAGCCGCTGTCGAGAACCATCTGGGTGGGCATCTCGTGCGCAGGGTGGACGACGTTGACGGGCAGCCCCTGCGAGGCCAGTTCGAAGGCGGACATGATCAGCGTGAGCTTGCTGCGGCAGTACGCCTGCACCCCGTCGTACCCGGCCGCGAAGTTCAGATCGTTCAGGTCTACGGGTGCTTGTCCGACGCTGCCGACCTGGACGATCCTGCCCGATACAGAAAGGGAGTCGCTGAGTTCTCGTGCGATCAGGTGAGGCGTGACCGCGTTGACCGCCATGCGCAACTCAACTCCCGCGTCGTTGGTCTCGCGCACCGACGGGTCGATCCCGCCGCCGATTCCTGCGTTGTTGATCACGAGATCGAGCGCTCCAACCGCTGCGGCTTCGCTGCACATGCGGCGCACAGCGTCGTGGTCGGCGAGGTCGCATCCGAGCACGACGGGGCGAGGTGCGTTCATACGCTCGGCTGCATCGACTAGCGAGGCTGCCTGGTCTTCCCGCCTGACTGGTGCGATGAGGGTCCATCCGCGTCGTAGGAGGTCGAGCGCTATCTCGTGTCCCATGCCTCGGGTCGTGCCTGTCACCAACGCAAGATTCATAACTTGATTATCATCAAGAGTTTGATATTGATCAAGTCGCGTACGCTGATGCGGTGGCACTACGGATCGACGAGCGACTCGGATTCGACATCAAGGCGGCAGAGGTCGCACTGATGTCTGCGAAGTCCGATGGTCTGCGACATCTTGGGCTTACCGTTGCGCAGTACGCCGCTCTCCTGACTCTGCGGGAGCACCCGGGTATCAGCGGGGCTGGACTCGCTCGGGCTTGCCTGGTCACTCCTCAAGCGTCAGCGGCGACGTTGAAGACTTTGGAGGGCAAGGGGCTCGTTGAGCGAGCACGGGACGACTGGAGCCGCAACACCCTTACCTCGCGGCTCACCGACGAGGGAACGAAGCTCCTCGCGAAGGCTGACAAGGTAGCTGTGGGGGTGGAACAGCGAGTCTTTGATGCCCTCACCGCCCAGGAACGCCAAACACTGCGTCGACTCCTCGCCGCCTGTCGATCCGCAGCCTCTGAGACCTGAGCCTGGCGTGCTACTGAATCGGAAACGTCTGCCCGTACTCATCTGCGGTTCTGGGCATGGGGGACACCGCACTCGCGCCCACGCCCGACGAAATCCGTGACGAGGGTTCTTGCGGGCGTAGGTGCGCAGTTGCTAACGGACCTCCGCGTCCGGGTCGGCCGGCGTCTGCGCTAACGGCAGCTGCCGATAGGCTGAGCGGGAAAGCCCAACTACCTTGCACACCATACGTTCTGACATGTTCATCACGTCCTTGAGCATGTCGATGGCGGCGCGTTTGGCGGTTGGGCTCACCATTTTCCCTTGGCGATCTCCCGCAGTGCGTCCTTCTCCAACTCCGCATCGGCGAGCAGTCGCTTGAGCCGGCTGTTCTGCTCACGCAATTCCTTGAGCTCTTTGGCGGCATCAGCGTCCATGCCGCCGTACTGGCGGCGCCAGTTGCACAACGTCGCGGCCGACACCTCGAGGTCGGCGGCGATCTCCTCGCCGGTTTGTCTCTCCGTCGCCAACTCGTCGGCCCTGCGCGACTTGCGCACGATGTCCTCGGCGGAGTGACGCTTCCGTCCTGCCATGATCCCTATCGTCCCTTCGTGCGCTCATCAGGGCAATCAGGGCTCTAGAACTGCCTGGACCGGTTATCGGGGACCTGCCACTCGCCAGCCAGGAATTGGTCCACGGCAGTCAGACAGAGATCTGAACCGGCTTGATGGACCAGTAGTACAGCCCTGCGATGCCGAGCGCCGCACCGAATGCAGTAAGCGCCCGGCCGGAGATCGACCAGAAGTCGTTCGTCGGGCAAGCCTGTCCACCATGTCGCGCAGCTCGCTCGCGCCGAAGACTACGCGGCATCTGGTGGACGGTCAGTGTTCGTTGGTGCGATATTCATTGCGGGTCTTCTGTGATGGCGGTTGTGTGGGTCTCGATCCATGTGGTGATGGCGTCGAAGACGTCGATGCGCGGGTGGCGGTTGTTCATCAGCAGGGTGTCGTGTCCTAGGTTGCTGGTGAAGCCGTTGCGTCGGGAGATTTGGATGCGTTGTTTGTCGGTGGACGCGTAGCTATGAGCTAGTCGATCGCATGTTGTTGGCGGGCTCAACAGATCCCACCGACCAGGCATTGTCAGTAGCGGTGTTGTGACGGTAGCCAGGGTGGCCGCTGTATGACCGGCGACGCGTTCGATATCGCAGCTGGTGAACATGTCGTCAAGCTGATCTCGATACTCGTCTTCTGGGCCGAATCCGAGGATGTGGGTGGGCAGCGGGTCATTCCAGAACCGGGCGCGGGCGAGTTTCCGTAGCAGGCGTGAGCGCATCAGCGGCACATCGATGGCACTGCCGACAAGCACCACACCGGCAATGGTGTCGTGGGTGAGTGTGTGCTCACCAAGGGCACGCGAAATGATGGTGCCGCCGTAGGAATGGCCAATCCATACTGCCGGCGTCGCAGATTGCGCGCTGATGAAGCGCTGCGCTGATAGCAGATCCTTGTGCACCGCCTCGTTCCATCCGCGTCGCACACCTGGCGGAACATGTCGGCCTTGAGTCCCGCGGCGCTCGACGATCCACACGTCCTATCCACGGCTACGAAGGTGGTTCGCAAGTCCTGTTCCGTGAGTAGTCCAGTAGATGCGGCGGTTATCGCACATCCCCGGCACGAGGACAACCGGGATGCCCCCTCTCGCGGGAAGCCGTGATACCGGCACCTCAGCGCCATCACTGGCAGTGACAGTGTGTTCCAACAACTGCTCCGCGCATCTACTGGGCATCAGAAGTTTCCTTTCGTTTGGTCGTCAATGTCGTAGTTGGGGAGATGACCCAGGAATGCGTCTGGCTTGGTCGGGGTGCCGGCCAAACGCGTCTGCTGCATGCAGACGAGGTCTTTGCAAAGCGGGCGTCTGCAAGTTCACTCAGCGTTCGGATCAGACCGGCTCCTCGTATCGGAGAAGAAACAACACCCCGCGGCACCAGGTACCACGGGGTGTTGCCGTACGGGGTCGACTCAGCCGAGGTCGTCGCTGCGGACCTGTTGTGGAGCCGGTACGGCAGTCTTGCTGATTCCGCCGAGCATCTCGGCCAGATCGATACCGGTCGTCGATCGGATCGTCTCCAGTGCGCCCACGGCGCTCTTGGTGACCGACTGGGTGAGGCCATCGGTGTCGGAGCCGATGAGGGTGACCGAGGCTCCCGCCAGCGGCTTGGCCGCGGCCGCGACGATGTCGGGCATCTTGGTCAGGATCAGTTCGAGCTGACCGACGGTGTCCATCTCGGCCAGCGCCTTGGCACGGGCCTCGATGGCCTGCGCCTCGGCCTCACCGCGCAACCGGGTGGCCTCGGCATCGGCACGACCCCGCAGCTCGGTGCTCTGCGCGTCGGCTTGTGCAGCGGCGATCTTGGCCTTCTTCTGGGCCTCACCCTGCAGTTCGACGGTGCGGGCCTGTGCCTCGGCCTCGGCGATGCGCTGGGCTTTCTCGGCGGCGGCGTTCTGCTCGGTCTCGAAGCGACGGGCCTCGGCCGGGCGCTTGACCTCGGCGTCGAGCTGAGTCTGGCGCAGTTCGGCGGCCCTGGCGGCGACCTCGTTGTCCTTCTCGGTCTGGATCAGCCTGCGTTCGGCCTCGGCCAGGGGGCCGGCGGCATTGGCCTCGGCAGCGGCGCGCTCGGTGATCTTGCGGGCCTCCTGGCGTTCGACGTCGAGCTGGCGCTGCTGTTCGATCACGGCCTGCTGATTGGCGATACGTGCCTGCTCGGCCTCGCGCTCGGCCTGGGCCTTGGCGATGGCCGAAGCGCTCTCGGCGTTCGCCTGGGCGATGTGGGCGATCCGGGACTGTTCGGCGCGCTCGGCTGCTGCCAGGTCCTGGAAGTATCGGCCGTCGGCGTCGGAGACCTCGTTGATCGAGAACGAGTCCAGGGCCAGACCCTGGGTGCGCAGATTGGTCTTGATGGCCTCGGCGACCTGATCGATGAGCGCCTTGCGGTCGACCAGAATGGCCTTGGCCGTCATGGTGCCCACGATCGAGCGCAGTTCGCCCGAGAGCTGCTGGGTGACGAAGGACTTGATCTTGTTGGTGTCGTCGCGGAAGCGCTGACCCGCCTTGAGCACGTCCTCGGGCTCGTCGCCGACCTTGACGACCGCGGTGGCCGACACGGCCAGCTCGATGCCGTCGTTGGCCGGGGTCGAGGTGTTGAGGGTGGCCTGCACCGAGCTCAGTGAGACGCGGGTGGATCTCTGGACCACCGGCAGCACGAAGGTGCCGGTGCCGCGATAGACCTTGCCGGTCTGGCCCTTGCCGGTGCCGGTGACGACGAAGGCCTCGTCCGCACCGGGGACGCGATAGCGTGAGATCAGGGCGATGATCAGGACCACGAGTGCGGCGACGGCCACCCCGATGGTGACGATGATGCTGGACAACAGTGCTTCCTTCTGTGGGTTGTTATCTCGGAGTTGATTTCTCGGAGTTGATTTCTCGGACGGTTCGGCGCGATCGTTCCGTCACGGGTAGTGCTTCGGCAGAGGCGACGTCATCGCCTGCAAGTCGGTGTCAGAACCCCTCGTCTCGGCGATCGATCGACCAGAGCGACGTGGCGAACCAGATCTGGTCGTCGGGGTTCTTCGGCGACACCAGGTACGCGGTGTCACCCGGTCGCAGGGTCAGGCCGCGCGCGGTCATTTCGGGGTCCAGGCACACCGTGATCAGCTGCGAGCCGTTGGGTGTGATGGCCTCGGCCTGGCCCAGACGTTGCGGTGAGTCCAGACCGTCGACCATGCTGACCTTGTGCCCGGCCAACTCGGTGGTCTCGGATTCCTTGCCGGCGCGCAGCAACATCCGCAGCACCGGGTACATGAGGGCCATGGTGGCGGCCATCGCCGCCGCACCCACTGCCAAAGCTCCGATCGTCGGTGCCGTGTCCCCCAGGAGCATGAGTCCGCTCACGCCGGCGCCGATGGTGATGCCGGGGGTGAGCAGGCCGAGCAGGCCGACACCGGAATCCCCGATGTGGACATCGATGGGCCCCAGATCCAGACCGATGAGCGACAGCAGGCTCAGGCACAATCCGGTAGCGGCCACAATGAGCAGCAGCATGGTCAGGGGATCCATGTGCCCGGTTCTCCTCCCAGCGTTCCCGGCGTCTTTGGTTACGACGAGCCGTGCGGCGTCATCTGGTGGTCACGATAGATGGCGGAGCCGCGAGGGTCGGTCGATCGTTCGATACGGTTGGGGTGGGCCCGGTTCAGGGCAGGTCGTCGCCGGATTGCGCCTCGCTGTCGCGTCGGCGGTCCGCGTGCAGCGACTTGACGCGACGCTCCTCGCGCAGCACCTCGACGTGCTTGGTGCGTTCGGCTGCCAGCCAGTCGGGCATGTCGTCGAGGAGTGCGTTGATCTGGTCGGTGGTCAGCGCCTCGGTGATCTCGCCCCGGATCAGGCCGGAGTTCGAGATCCCGAGTTTGGCGGCGACGAGATTCTTCGGGTGCGGACCGTTGGCGCGCAGGTCGCGCAACCATTGCGGCGGGTCGGCCTGCAGTGCGGCCAGTTCCGCCCGCGTGATCGGGCCGGCGCGGAACTCCTCCGGCGTCGCCGGCAGGTAGACGTCAAGCTTCTTGGCGGCGGTGGCCGGTTTCATCGACTGCGAGCTCATGCTCGCAGCGTATCGCCGTTGCCGTGATTCTCCGAGGCGGTGAAGCTCCGGGGTAGCCTCGGGGCGTGAATCCGCCCGCAGATGCCGACCCGTCGAGCCCGGCGGTGTTCCGCCTCGCCTACGTGCCGGGTACGACGCCCGGGAAATGGGTGCGGATCTGGGGTGAGCGCCACCCGGACATCCCGCTGCAGATGACCGCGGTCGAGGTCGCCGACACCGCCTCGGTGATCGGCCGAGGCGACGTCGACATGGCGATCACCCGCCTGCCCGATGCGCTCACCCACGCCGATCCCGGGCCGCACCACACGATCACGCTCTATGAGGAGACGACGGTGGTGATCTTCGGCAAGGACCATCTGTTCAGCGCGGGCGACCAACTACAGCCCGATGACCTCGCCGACGAGCCTCTGCTGTGGCCGCTCGACGAACCACTCGGTGTTACCGACCGTCCCGGGACCGCGATCGAACATCGCCCCGAAACCACTGCCGACGCCATCGAACTCGTCGCCGCCGGTGTCGGACTGCTGGTGGTGCCCCAGTCGCTGGCGCGGCTGCATCACCGCCGAGACCTGGACTATCGACCGGTCGCGGGTCTGCCGACGAGCACCGTCGGACTGCTGTGGCCGGATCCGACGTCGGAGGGGGCCGAGGAGTTCATCGGGATCGTCCGCGGCCGCAAAGCCACCTCGTCTCGTGGCGCCACCGACGCACCGCCGAAACGGTCGGCCAAGGAGAAGGCGGCCGCCAAACGGGCGGCCCGGGAGGCGGCCGGAAAGGTGCCGCGTGCCGGACGTTCGGGGACAAGGCGTTCGGGGAATCGGTCGCGTGGCTCGAGATGAGCCGATGATGCACCAGGTGATCTGGGCCGCCGACGGAGGAGGTAACCGCGCGCCCAAAACCCCGCACGGACTCGAGTCGGGGAGTACTCGATGCAGTTTGATATGTTGATTCTCCTAATCATGGAGGCAAACTGATGACCAATGTCGGCTATTCACGCTCACCATCTGTCCCGTCGCGCTGGCAGACCCGATTCGCGTTCTACGACGCCCATGGCAACCCGGCCGACCCCGCCGGACGCGCAGTATTTCGGGTACTGCCGTTCGGCCGGCGAATGCGGTTGTCCTTCAATGTCTTGGCTTTCCTGTTCGGCCCGATCTACTTCGCGGTCAAAGGTATGTGGCGCAAGGGACTCACGTTGCTCGCCATCGGCGTGGCGGTCGGGATTGTCATGGAACTCGTCAACGCGCCTGCGGGGCTGAATGCGCCGGTTGCTGCCGCGATGGGAGCGCTCGCCGGCTCAACGGCGAACTACTCCTACTATCTGCATATCCGCGCGAACTCGCACTCCTGGAACCCTTTTGAGGGAATGAGTGGGACGAAACGCGGTCGGTGACACGATCCCCGCGTCACCGGGGTTCGGGCTCTGTGGCCGGTCCCGTTCGCTGGTACTCGTTGATGAGCACCCCGGACTCGTAGGCCCGGCTGCGGGTGAGGTCGAAGCCCCACACCCCGGGCCGGGCACCGGCGAACAGCGGGATGCCCGCGCCGAGGAGGATCGGATTCACCTTGAGGATCAGCCGGTCGATGTCATCGATGAGTGAGGCGGCCAACACTCCACCACCGCACAACCAGATACCTTGACCCTCTTCACTTTTGAGTCGTCCGACCATGTTCGATGGCGACTCGGCGGTGAGGGTCACCTCGTCGGGGACCGCACGATCCGACCGTGAGAAGACGAACTGCCGCAGATGCGGGTACGGGCTGGACAGGCCGACGTCGGCGCCCACGGCATAGGTGGCGCTGCCCATCAGGACGGTGTCGAACACGGTTCTCGGGGGCGTGACACCGAGCGCGGCGAGTGCCGGTTGCGGTAGCGCATCGGCGAACTCGGACAGGATGGTCGCCATGTGATCGCCCTCGGCGTCGAAAGCGTCGAAGTTTCCGGCGGGATCGGCGATGAAGCCGTCGAGACTGACTGCAACGTAATAGATCAGTGGACGCATGGTGACCTACTGTACGGAAAGCCTGGTCCCCGTGGCTTTCTCGGCCGCATCCCACAACCGGCCCGCGAGCCCGAAGTCGCATGCGGTGCGCGACCTGCCGAACAGCACCGGCGCACCACGTAATGCGCCGAATCCGTCGACGCCGACGTAACTGCCGGTCGCGATCGGTTCGGTCAGGCAGTACAGGGTCGTCGCCGCGCCGGCGTCGACATCGTTGGCCAGTAATCGCGCCCCGCCCTGCACGATCCGATGGGCGATACCCAGGTGCGGCTTGTTGGAGATGTTGGACGCCACCCAGCCGGGAGTGGTCAGCATGGTTTCGATCGGTGAGCCCGCCGACCGCAACCGGCGGTCCAGTTCGAGACCCCACAACATCACCGCCAGCTTGGATCGGGCGTAGGCCCGCGGCGGGCTCCATTGTGCCGCAGTGAGATTCAGATCATCGGGATCGATCCGGGCGGCTTTGTGGGCGTCGGAGGCCACGCATACGATCCGCCGACGAACTTGGGGGACAAGTAGATTGGTGAGGGCGAAGGGGCCGAGGAAGTTGGTTCCGATGGTTCGCTCGAAGCCGTCGACGGTCTCGCCGCGACCGGTCGGGAACTCCCCGGCATTGTTGATCAGGAAGTCGATCGGCCCGTCGATTGCTCCGGCGCACGCACGCACCGAGGCCAGGTCGGCCAGATCGAGTGGTATCACCGTGCAATCCCCACCGAATTCGTCCGCACGCGCTCGACCCAACTCGACGTTGCGGGCGGGTATCACCACCGACGCGCCGGCCCGGGCGAGTGCTCGCGCGGTGGCCATGCCGAGCCCGTTCGTCGCTCCGGTGACCACCGCGCGGGCCCCGGCCAGGGCGGCCAGGTCCAGATCGGCGAACGGGTCGGTCGTGGTGCGCCTCATGGATTCGACCATAGACTCGTCGCCATGAGCACAGACGACATCGTCGAGAAGATCCTGAGCACCTACGACACCATCACCGTCGTCGGCGCCAGCGCGAATCCGCACAAGCCGGCCAACGAGGTTCCCGCGCTCATGCAGGACAAGGGCTGGCGCATCATCCCGGTGAACCCGACGGCCACCGAGATCGTCGGCGAGCGGGTGTATCCGACCCTGGCCGACGTGCCCGAGCAGGTCGGGTTCGTCGACGTGTTCCGGCCGTCGGCCGACGCCCCGGAGATCGCCCGGCAGGCCGTCGCCGCCGGGGCGGGCGCATTGTGGCTGCAACTGGGTATCACCTCGCCGGAGGCACGGCAGATCGCCGAGGGCGCGGGTCTGCTCTACGTCGAAGACCGCTGCCTCAAGATCGAACAGGCCCGCACCGGGATCACCGCCGGGCACTGATCCACCGATCAGGGGTTGCCGACGTGGACTCGTTCTGGAATGAACCGAAGGTGCCGTTGGCGGTGCTGTTCGTCGCTTTCCTGGTGACCTTCCTGATCACCCGCACCATCACGCGGCTGATCCGGGCCGGTAAGGGTCCGTTCCGCAACAACATTGAGGGTGGGGTACACATCCACCACGCGGTCCCCGGTCTGATCCTGCTGCTGATCGGTGCGGTGACGTCGGTCGCGGTGGCCGGGCATGCACCGGGATCGCTGATCGCCGCGGTCCTCATCGGTGTCGGCGCCAGCCTCGTCCTCGACGAGTTCGCGCTGATCCTGCACCTCACCGACGTGTACTGGACCAAAGAGGGATAGCTGTCGGTGCAGGTGGTGAGCCTGACCGTCGCACTCCTCGGTCTTCTCGCGCTGGGTATCGATCCCTTCACCGAGGACGATCTCTCCGCGGTCGGGCACCTCGGCCTCCTCGTCGTACTACCCGTCCACATCGCCTGCGTGCTGGTGTGCGTGGCGAAGGGCAAGTACTCGACCGCCGCGGTGGCCGCCTTCATCCCGCCGGTCGGATGGATCGGGGCGGTACGCCTCGCCCGGCCGGGTTCGCGGTGGGCGCGCCGTCACTACTCCGACGCCAAGAAGCAACGCGCTCGCGACCGGGCGAGCGCCTTCGACGCCCGCTTCGGTCGCTGGGGCCTCGACGTGGAGGACCTGGTGGCGGGCAAGCCTACGATGGGAGAATGACCGAACCGGACAATCCGCTGCTGCTGGAACGGCAGGTGTGTTTCGCCTTGGCCGTGGCCAACCGTTCGGTGCTGCGGATCTACCGGCGACTTCTCGATCCACTCGGACTCACTCACCCACAATACCTGGTGATGCTCGCGCTGTGGGAATCGGCCCCGCGCGGCGTCAAGGAGATCGGCGCGGTGCTGCAACTGGATTCGGCGACGCTCTCACCGCTGCTCAAACGGCTCGAGGCGAATGGACTGATCGAGCGGCGTCGGCGCGACAACGACGAACGCAACGTCGACATCGACCTCACCGACGCCGGACGCGCACTGCGTACGAAGGCCCTCGACATCCCGCCGGCCGTCGTCGCCGCCCTCGGGGTCGACATCGCCGACCTCGAAGAACTCCACGGCGTCCTGACCCGGGTGAATGCCGCCGCCGTGCGCGCCGAACGGCCCGCGGCCCGGGCCGAGGGATAGGGTCGAGGTCATGTCGCCCGTCGCGATCATCGTCATCGTCGTCATTGTTGCCGTCGCGTTGTTCACCCTCGGTGGTGCGATCTGGTTCGCCTGGGATTCCGACAAACGCATCCGCGCGTTCGCCCGGTCCACCGATTTGATCCCCGGCAAACCGAGTCGTGCGCCCAAGGAGTGGACGACGGACACCAGCCCGGAGGCGTTGCTGCACCGACGGGTGCGCTACGCGATCGCCGACGTGCACCAGAATCCGGCCATCCCGCACGATGACGAGACCGTTGCGGTGCGAGATCGGCTCGACGACAAGGTCTTCGATCTCGACGACCAGCTCATCGCGGCCGCCTCGTCGAGTGGCGACGAGAAGACCGAACGACTCGAGGAACTCGAGACCGCCGTCAAGGCGCTCGAAGAGTTGCCCCGGCAGTTGTGGGAAGCGCCGTTCGCCCAGCAACGCGACGATATGAATTCGGTCATCGGGGCGATCGATCGGGTGGTGTACTGAACCACCTCGGGCGTTCAGGTTTGTCTGGTGGCCATCTCGATCAGTGTCCGCACCGTCCGCAGGTTGCGTCCGGTGCCCGCGACGCCGAGCCCGCGCGCGATCTTCGGTGAGCTGAGTGTGCTCTTGCCGACGCCGCCGGCGTAGTAGATGTGCAGATCGGCGCCGATCACGGCGAGTTGATCATCGCCGAAGTCCATGTCGAGGAAGGCTTTCGTCTTGTCCGGGTCGGGGATACCGGTGAGGAAGTAGAGGTGGGCGAACTTCTCGTCGTCCGCCTCGAAGGGGAAGGCCGCCACCGCATTCCGCAACTCGTCGACCGACCGCGCGATGACCTCGCGGGAGAATCCGTGGCGCGCTTCGATCAGTTCCTCGAGGGCGCTCGCGAATGCCGCCGGTGAGTTTGGTGGGACACAGATCAGGTTGCCCGACGCGATATGTGTACGGACCTCGGTGGCACCGAGTTCGGTTGCCTCGGAACGAAGGTCGGCCATCGGCAACTTCGCGCCACCAACGTTGATCGCGCGGATCAGGAAGATGTGGGGGAGCGAGGCCATGCCCCAGTGTGGCATGTCACGGCCGCTGTGCGTCGGGACTCGGGCCCACGTAGCGCGCCGCGGGCCGGATGATCTTGCGGCTCTGCGCCTGCTCGAAGATGTTGGCGCACCATCCGACCATCCGGCTCACCGCGAACGTCGGCGTGAACATCGAACGGGGCACCCCACAGCATTCCATCACGACGCCGGCGTAGAACTCCACGTTGGCATACCGCGGCTGCTCCGGATGTGCCTGCGCGAGAACTTCGGTGATGGCCTCCTCGGCGGCCACGGCCCGTTCTACGAGTGGACCACCGAACCCGAGTGCGATGGCGCGCAACATCATCGAACGAGGGTCGGCGGTGCGGTAGACGGCGTGCCCGAAGCCCATGATGCGACGGTGTGCGGCCACCTGCTCCGCCGCCCAGGTACGCGCATCCCCGTGGGCGGCGATCTCGTCGAGGGCATCGAGGGCCCGATCCGGGGCCCCGCCGTGCAGCGGGCCGGAGAAGGCGCCCAACGCGCCGCAGACCGCGGCGAAGACGTCGGCTCCGGTCGACGCGATCACCCGGGCGGTGAATGTCGACGCGTTGAATCCGTGATCCATCGTGGCGATCAGGTAGTGCTCGATGGCTCGCGCCTCCTGCGCCGTCGGTTCCCGGCCGGAGATCAGATACAGCCAGTTGGCGGCCACACCGAGGTCCGCGCGAGGCTCTGTGGGGCTCTCACCGGCGCGGATGCGATGCAGGGCGGCCAGAATCGTCGGAGTGAGGGCCGTTGCGTGCAGGGCGTCGTCGACGCGTTGCCGCGGGTCGGCATCCCAGAGTGGGCGGGCCCCGGTCGCGGGTCCGGTGGCCGAGAGGACCGTTCGCAGGCCGGAGAGGGATTCGCGCTCACCGCCCAGCAGCGCTGCCGTGCGCAGGATGCCGGCGAGCTCGTCCGGCAGCGTGCGCAGGGCGGTTGTGCGCGTGATGAACTCGGCCAACGCGTCGGCGTCGGGGAGATGGCCGTGGACGAATAGGTACCAGACCTCCTCGAAGCTGCGGGTGCGTGCCAACTCGATCGCCGAGTACTGGCGGTAGTGGAAGAAGCCCTCGGCGCCGCGGACGTCACCGATCTCGGTGTCGGCGACGATCACGTTCTGCAATCCGGGTGGGGCGATGAGTTGCTCGGTCATACCCACGACGATGAACCGTATTGAGCCGGCCGGTCAATGTTGATTCAATCAATATGTGACCCGCACCCACACCCGCCGCTATCCGACGCCCATCCACCACGACGGGCGGGACTATCTGACCACCGAGCAGGTGGCAAAGATGCTGGGGGTCAAGGTGTCCACCGTCTACGCGTATGTCAGCCGCGGGCGTCTGAGCAGCCGGCGCATCGACGGCCACGACGGCAGCATGTTTCCGGTCGACGAGGTCGACGGGCTCCTCGACCGCACCCGCCATCGTCCGCCGACCGGGGTCGCCGAACGCATCCGCACCCAGCTCACCTTCCTGAGCGGCGACCGGCTCCACTATCGTGGCCGCGACGTCGTCGAGCTGTCCCGTACCACGTCCTTCGAGGATGTCGCCGCGCTGCTGTGGGATCGGCCGTGGACCTCGCCGTCGTCGCCGGCAGACCAGCGGGCCATCGGGGCCGCAGTGAGACGGGTCGCCGGTGTCCGGGCGCGCGGTGTGGACCGGATCCGACTGGCGGTCGACCTGGCCGGGGCGCGAGATCCGTTGCGTCACCAGATCGATCCCGATGCGGTGACCGGAAAGGCCGTGTCCGCGATTGCCGCTGCCGTTGAAGCGCTGGGTGACGGTCCATCCGAAGCTGCTGTCGCGCAACGGCTCTGGCCGCGTCTCACCGATGAACCCGCCACCCGTCGGACGGTGTCGTTGGTGAATGCCGCGCTGGTGCTGCTCGCCGATCACGACCTCTCGGCCGGTGTGGTCGCCGCACGCGTCGCCGCGAGTGCACGCGGCAGTGTCTACGCGGTGATCGGGGCCGGTCTCGGCGCCTTCGACGGCCCGAGCCACGGCGGCGCAACGACATTGGCCTACCGATTCCTCGCGGGTGCCCTCGATGACCCGACCGCGGCCCTCGCCGATGCACTGCACACCGGAACCCCGATCCCCGGGACCGGTCACGTGATCTATCGGCACTCCGATCCTCGGGCCGAGGAGATCATCGACAGGCTGGGCACCATGGGCGGCGGAGACCGGCGGGTGATGCCCGCGGTGCGGACCATCGTCGATCACATCGGTCCGAGACAGTTCGTGAACTCCGATCTCGCTTTGGCGGCCATCGCATTGCGGTACCGGATGAGCCCCGATGCCGCCGAGACGATCTTCGCGCTCGCCCGGATGGTCGGGTGGACCGCGCATGCGCTCGAGGAGTACCGGGAGCCGCGGCTGCGCTTCCGTCCGGAAGGTGTCTACACCGGTATCCGGCCCGGATCAGGGCCTGGTGGCGACGGCGAAGGTACGTCGGAACGGTAGCGGGGTGCCCCAGGAATGGGTTGGATATGCCTCGCGCAGGCGAACTTTCACCTCGTCGGTGAACGGCGCGACGAGATCGTCGGGCAGCGCCTGCAGATAGGGCCGGGCACCGGTACCCGAGATCCAGTCGAACACCGGGTCCACACCGGGCAGCACGTGGAGGTAGGTGGTCTCCCAGGCGTCGACGAGATAGCCGCGGTCGGCGAAGAACTCCAGGTACAGCCCCGGGTCCGTGGTCGGCAGACGACGCGTGTGAGTGAGGTGTTCGGCGAAGGGCTCCTGCTGCGCCACCTCGGCGAGCGTCACATGCGTCGGCGAGTCGGCGTTGTTGGGCACCTGCACGGCGAAGGTGCCGCCCGGAGCGACGAACTGCAGCAGACGGGCGATCACCTCGAGCTGATTGGGAACCCACTGGAACATCGCATTCGACACGAACAGATCGACGGGCCCGTTCGGCTGCCACGTGGTCACATCGACCGCGTCGTAGTTGGCGACGGCATCGGAGTTGGACCGGATCGCCTCGTCGATCATCTCCGCCGACGAATCGATGCCGAGGATCCGTGCCTGCGGCCAGCGGGCCCGCAGATACCGGGTGAGGTGTCCGGGGCCGCAGCCGAGGTCGACGATCGAGGCTGGTGCGCCGGGCACCTGGGCGATCAGGTCGAGAAACGGCCGGGTGCGAGAGTCGGCGAACTGGAGGTAACGATCGGGGTCCCAGACGGGCATGGTTTCACCCTAGACCCGCTGGGTAACCTCTGAGGAATGGCGAGCGACCCGCAGGACACCGCACCCGACCCGGCAACCGACGACTCCGTGGTGGAGATCTCGACCGACGGCGCCTGCCTCGGCAACCCCGGACCCGGCGGCTGGGGTGCGGTTCTGCGGTACAAGGGCACCGAGAAGGAGATCTCCGGCTCCGCCCCGGACACCACCAACAACAAGATGGAGCTCCAGGCGGCGATCGAGGGGCTTGCGGCGCTCACCCGGCCGTCGACGGTGATCCTGTACACCGACTCCAGTTACGTCCGCAACGGCATCATGAAGTGGGTCGCCGGATGGCAGCGCAACGGCTGGAAGACCGCCGACAAGAAGCCTGTCAAGAACTCCGATCTGTGGAAGCGGCTCATCGAGGAGGAGAAGCGCCATCAGGTGACGTGGCGCTGGGTGAAGGGCCACAACGGCGATCACTACAACGAGATCGCCGACCGTCTGGCCACCTCGGCGGCCCGCGAGATCTCCGGAGTTCGGTCATGAGTGACCTCGCGGTCGCCGTCGAGCCGTTCCGCGACGAGCATGTGGTGGCCGCCGTCGAATCCACCGGCGCGCGGGTCGTCGACCTCGCCGACGCCCGGGTGCTCGTCTGGCTCGGCGACCCCACCGGATTTCCCGATCTGCCCGACACCGTCGAATGGGTGGCGCTCAAGACCGCGGGTATCGAGGGGTTCGTCGACGCGGGCGTGCTCGATGAGAAGCGCATCTGGACCAACGCGTCCGGCTTCTACGCCGAGAACGTGGCCGAACATGCCCTGGCGCTGTTGCTGACCGGGCTGCGGCAGATCCACACCTCGATCCGCGACGGCTGGGACAAGGACCGCATCGACACCGCCGTGCGCACACTGCGCGGGGCGACGGTCGCGATCGTCGGCGCCGGCGGCATCGGCGCGTCGCTGATGCCGCGCCTGAAGGCTTGTGGCGCACAGGTTCTCGCGGTCAACCGGTCGGGCCGCCCGGTCGAGGGGGCCGACACCACGCTGCCGTCGTCGCGGATGGAGGAGGTGTGGACCTCCACCGATCACGTCATCCTCGCGGCACCCTCGACGCCGGAAACCCATCACCTGATCAATGCGCGCAGCCTCGCCGCCCTGCCCGGCCATGCGTGGGTGGTCAACGTCGCGCGCGGTCCGCTGATCGACCAGCAGGCACTGTACTGGGCACTGCGTGGCAACGAAATCGCAGGTGCCGCACTCGATGTCACTGACCCGGAGCCGCCGGCGGACGACGACCCGCTGTGGTCGCTGCCCAACTGCATCATCACCCCGCACATCGCCAACCCGGCGTCGGGGCTGACCCGCGAACTCGCACCGTGGGTGGCAGGCAACATTCGCCGCTTCGCCGCCGGTGAGGAACTGATCTCGGTGGTGCCAGTGGGGCGGGATTACTGAGGTCTCACCGAATCGTGTCTTGCCTTCGAGTGCGCTCGAAGGCCTAGCGTGATCCTCATGAGTACCGATCACCTGATGCGCAAAGCGCTCGCGGCCCTGCGGGAACTCGACGGACCGATGTCGGTCGAGGTGATCCATGAACTCGTCGACGCCGGCGAGATCGCCGAGCCGCTGACCGTCGCCGAGGCCGCCGACCTGCTCGATGTCTCGCCCCATACGTTGCGCTACTACGAACGCATCGGCCTGGTGGCCGTCGGGCGTGACGGTGTGGGCAACCGGCTCTACGACGATGCGGCCATTCGCCGGTTGATCTTCCTGACGCGAATGCGTTTGTCCGGCATGGCCATCCGGGACTTGCAACACTACGTCGCCCTCGTCGACCAGGGCGAGAGCACCGTCGACGAACGCCTCGAGATGCTGCTCGAACATCGCGACACCATCCGCCGCCAGATCGCCGAACTCACACTGTCGCTGGCGGCCACCGAATACAAGATCGCCACCTACGGAGGACGGACCCAACCATGACCACGCCGCGCACCACCACTCGCCGCATCGGCTCGCTCGAGGTCTCTCCCATCGGATTGGGTTGTATGGGAATGAGTTTCGCCTACGGGCCGGCCGATCGGGACGAATCGATCGCGACCCTGCATCACGCCCTCGACGCGGAAGTCAACCTGCTCGACACCGCCGACATGTATGGCCGCGGGGACAACGAACGACTGTTGTCGCAGGTGCTCGCCACGCGTCGCGACGAGGTCGTCCTCGCCACCAAGTTCGGCATCCTGGTCGACGAGGACACCGGCTATCCCACCGGCGACGTCGACGGATCGCCCGACTACGTCCGCCGTGCCGTCGACGCCTCACTCGGGCGACTCGGCGTTGACGTCATCGACCTCTACTACGTGCATCGCATCGACCCCGCCCGACCCATCGAAGAAACAATCGGGGCGATGGCCGAACTGGTGACCGCGGGCAAGATCCGCGAGATCGGGCTCAGCGAGGCCGACGCCGAGACGATTCGTCGTGCCGCGGCGGTTCATCCGATCGCGGCGCTGCAGTCGGAGTGGTCGCTGTTCAGCCGCGACGTCGAGGAATCCGACGTCCCCGCCGCGCGGGAGGCCGGCGCCGCCATCGTGCCCTACAGCCCACTCGGACGCGGCATGTTGACCGGGTCGGCGGCCGCGGCAGCGCCGGGTGACGGCGATTTCCGATCCACCCTGCCGCGGTGGCAGGCCGACAACCTCGAGCACAATCTGGCGTTGGTCGCCGAGATTCGTGCGGTGGCCGCCGAGGTCGGCGCCACCGCCGGGCAGGTCGCACTGGCGTGGCTACTGGCACAGGGCGACGACGTGGTGCCGATCCCGGGAACCAAGCGGCGCACCTACCTCGACGAGAACATCGGGGCGAGCGCGGTGGCATTGTCCGACGAGCACCTGACCCGGCTCGCCGCGCTACGCCCGGCCGGCGATCGCTACCCGGACATGACGTGGGTGGCCGGGCGCTCGGCGTAGCCTGCCGGTGGCCGCGACGTAACAGAACCGCGAAATTCTAGAACATGTTCTAGTTCGTGTGGCAGGCTCAGGAGCGTGATCCTCGACCGCTTTCTCCTCACCGACACCGTCGCCATCGTCACCGGCGCGGGCCGCGGCCTCGGTGCCGCGATAGCCACCGGATTCGCCGAGGCCGGCGCCGACGTGTTGATCGCGGCACGCACCGGGGACGAGCTACAGAAGGTGGCCGACGAGGTCGCCGCACGAGGTCGCCGTGCGCACGTCGTCGTCGCCGACCTCGCCGATCCCGACACGGTCGCCGGCCTCGCGCAGACCGCCGTCGACGAGTTCGGCCGCCTCGACACCGTCGTCAACAATGTCGGTGGTGCCATGCCGCGGCCGTTACTCGACACCAAGGCGCACCACATGACCGATGCCTTCACGTTCAACGTGACGACGGCGCACGCGCTGACCACCGCGGCGGTACCGCATCTGCTGGCCACGACCGAGGGTCCGGGGAACAGCGCCGGATCGATCATCAACGTCACCTCGGCGGTCGGGCGTGTTCCCGGTCGCGCGTATGCGGCGTACGGCACCGCCAAGGCGGCGCTCGCCCACTACACGCGCCTGGCCGCGATGGACCTCAACCCACGCATCCGCGTCAATGCCATTGCGCCCGGCGCGATCCTGACCTCCGCGTTGCAGATCGTGGCCGGTGATGACGGGATGCGCACTGCGGTGGAGTCCGCGACCCCGTTGCATCGACTGGGTGAGCCGGCGGATATCGCCGCCGCCGCGATCTACCTCGCCTCGCCCGCCGGATCGTATGTGACGGGCAAGATCCTCGAGATCGACGGTGGCATCGTCACCCCGAACCTGGATCTGCCGATCCCGGATCTGTAGCCGGCGCGCGCGGCGGGAAGGCGTCCCAGTGGGCCCGGGCGTCGGGCACGGCGTCGAGTGCCGCGGTGAGTTCCGGATGCTCGATGCCGGCCTCCGCGTCGTCGAGCAACGACCACAGGCCACGCGCCTTGGCATCGTCGATGACGGCCTGTCCCCAGCACAACGCCTCACGGACCGATTCGTCGTAATCGAGTGGTTCGCGTCCGGAGTCCTTGCGCCAGAGCACCAACCAGACACCGGCCGAGGAAGGTAACGCCGAATCGACGACGTCGGTACCCTGGTCGGGTGGACCAAATACTCCACTACGCGACGGACTACTGGTGGCTGATCTTCCCGGTGGGTGGCGTCGTCGGGGGCTGGGCCGGTCACATCGCCCGGTACAACGAGAAGCGTCGCAAGGACAAGATCGAACTCGCCCGGATCAAGGCGACCGCGACGACCGAACAGATGCGTATCACCCAGGCCGACAAGGCCCAGGTGACCAAGGTGACGCGCCGTCACGACGAGATCAACGAGAAGTGGTTCCAATACGAACTCGACCTGGCCACCCTCATCGAATACCCGATGCTCATCGACATGCGGGAACCGCTGACCCTGGCGTTCCATCAGGCCAAGGTGCGCGCCGACGACCTGCGTCCGGCGACGGGGGAGACGCTCGATCCGCAGACCTTCGCCGACTACCGCGACGCCGTGCAGGTGTACGCGGCGTCGTTCGACGCCGCCGAACGCGAGGCCCGTCGTCGTAAGCAGTCCGACTTCTCACCCATCGAGCGAGAAACCCTCGACCGCGCCCGCAAACTCATCGCGGTGGCCGCCGATGCCGCGGCCACCCCGGCCGAACGTCAGGCCGCCTACCGCAAGGCCCGCACCGAACTCGACGGCCTCATCGACGTCCCGCAACCGGCCGCCGAGCAACTCGAGCGGGGCATCGCCGGGGAATTGGAGCGCGGCCGCGAGTCCTGAGCGGGAGTTGCGCGCGGGACTCCCACCTGCGCGGAATGCATTGTGTGTATCTGGGAGTTCAGCATGCACTTGGATTCGGATGGCACCGAAACGCCGCGGCGTGCGTCCAATCCTGCATGACACTCTCACCGGCGCCTTCCCGCATCACTTTCCCAACCGACCCGCACGGCATCGTGTATCGAAAGACCGCACGTGAGCGCGGCATCACCGACAATCAGCTCGCACGTGCGGTGGACCAGGGCCACCTTCGGCGGATTTGGCCGGGCGCGTTCCTCCCGTCCTCGACGGTTCTCGACCACGAGCCGCTCCACCGCGTCCGCACCATCGCGGCGATGACGTGTAGCACCACCGACCATGTGGCCAGCCATACGTCGGCGGCGGTACTGCACGGGCTGTCCATGCTGATGCCGGATTTCGGTCGTGTACATCAGCGCACCGGGACGGCTACGGGTGGCCGGGTCGATTCCTACCGGCACCTGCACAGCGGAGTGCTCGACGAGTCCGACGTCGTCCTCGTCGACGGATTCCCGACGACGTCACTGGAGCTGACCGCCATCGATCTTGCCTGTGGGGTAGGAGAATTCGCTCGGGCGTTGGCGGTGTTCGACTCCGCCCTGCGGTTGGGTGCCGATGCCGAGGCGATGGCCGAGACGCTGGAGCAACGACGATCCGGGGTGGGTCTTGCGCGCTTTGCGCTCGGGCACGCGAACGGGCTGTCGGAGAACCCGGGCGAATCCTGGGGCCGCGGGCAGATGATCGTCGAACACCTGCCGCTTCCGATCCTCCAACGTGTCTACCTCGACGAGCGCGGTGAGTTCGTGGCCCGGTGCGACTACGACTGGGAGGGCAAACTCGTCGGCGAGTTCGACGGGAAGGTCAAGTACCAGAAGCTGCTCAAGCCGGGTGAGGACGTGACCGCCGTGGTGGTCAGGGAAAAGCGCAGGGAGGATGCTGTGCGCCGGTTGGGGCCGATGGTGGAACGCTGGGTGTGGACCGATCTCGTCGGCAACCGGATGATCCCGCGGTTGACGCACAACCTGCAGACGGTTGGGATCCTCAAGAAGTGAGTTGCGCGCGCAACTCCCACCTGCGCGGAATGCATTGCGTGCACGTGGGAGTTCAGCATGCAGGTAGGCATGCGCGGCCGGTTAGTCCCTTTATTCTGTGTCCAACGCACCCGTGAACTGGCTGCGGTAGAGCCGGCAATACGCGCCCTGCGCCGCGAGTAACTCCTCGTGATCGCCCTGTTCGACGATGTGCCCGTCCTCCATCACGATGATGGTGTCGGCGTCGCGGATCGTCGAAAGACGATGCGCGATCACGAAACTCGTCCGGTCGGCCCGCAGATTCGCCATCGCCTGCTGGATGAGCAGTTCGGTGCGGGTGTCCACCGAACTGGTGGCCTCGTCGAGGATCAGGATGGTCGGCCGCGCCAGGAAGGCCCGGGCGATCGTGATGAGTTGTCGCTCACCGGCACTCACGCCGCCACCCTCGTCGTCGAGGACGGTGTCGTAGCCGTCGGGCAGGGTACGCACGAAGTGGTCGACGTGACCGGTCATCGCGGCCTCGAGGACCTGCTCGCGGGAGGCGGTCGGGTCGCCGTAGGCGATGTTGTCGTAGATGGTGCCGCCGAACAGCCACGAATCCTGCAGCACCATGCCGGTGCGTTCGCGCAGATCGTCGCGGGTCATGTCGCGGGTCTCGACGCCGTCGAGGCGGATGGTGCCCGAATCGACGTCGTAGAACCGCATGATCAGGTTGACCAGCGTGGTCTTGCCCGCGCCGGTCGGCCCGACGATGGCCACCATGTGCCCGGGCCGTGCCACCAGCGACAGATCCTCGATCAGCGGCTTGTCCTCGACGTAGCGGAAGGCGACATCGTCGAACTCGATGCGGCCCTTGTCCTCTGCCGGTGTAGCGGGCTGAATCGGGTCCGGGGTCTGTTCGTCGGCGTCGAGGATCTCGAAGATCCGCTCGGCCGAGGCCACACCGCTCTGCATCAGGTTGATCATCGACCCGATCTGGGTGAGCGGTTGGGTGAACTGCCGTGAGTACTGGATGAAGGCCTGCACCTCACCGAGACTCAGATTGCCCGACGCCACCCGCAGCCCACCGACCACCGCGATCGCCACGTAGTTGAGGTTGCCGAGGAACATGATCGTCGGCATCACCATGCCGGAGATGAACTGCGCCCGCCAACTCGACTGGTAGAGCTTCTCGTTGCGTTCGTCGAAGACCGCCTCCACCTCGGCCTGGCGGCCGAACACCTTGACCAACTCGGCGCCGGTGAACGCCTCCTCGATCTGTGCGTTCAGCTTTCCGGTGGACGACCACTGAGCGATGAAGTGCGGCTTGGATTGTCGCGCGATGATCGCGGTGGCCGCCACCGCGAGGGGCACGGTGATCACCGCGATCGACGCCATCAGCGGCGAGATCCAGATCATCACCACCAGCAGCGCGATCACCGTCAGAATCGAGTTGAGAAACTGCGAGATGGTCTGCTGCAGACTCTGCGACAGATTGTCGAGGTCGTTGGTGACGCGGCTGAGCAGATCGCCGCGGGGGCTGGTGTCGTAGTAGCGCAACGGAAGTCGGTGCACCTTGTCCTCGACGTCGGCACGTAGCCGCCGGATCGTGGCCACCACGACGATGTTCAGCAGATACGCCGCGACCCAGGACAGCAACGATGACGCGACATAGCAGACGAGCACGATCAGCAGCGTCTGTCCGACGGCGGTGAAATCGACGCCGACGCCGGGCGTCACATCCATCGACGAGATCATGTCGGCGAATGTGTCCTGCCCCCGCTCGCGCAGTCCGTCGATGGCCTGCGCCTTGGTGATCCCCTCGGGCAGTGCCTTGCCGATGACACCGTCGAAGATCAGGTTAGTGGCGTGACCGAGGATGCGCGGTGCGATGGCGAGCAGGATCACCGACCCGACGATCGCGGTCAGCACCGTCACCATCCGCAACGGGTAGGCCATCAGCAGCCGCACCAGACGCTTCATCGACGGGCCGAACGAATGCGCCTTCTGCAGAACGGGTCCGGCCATCATCGGGCCGCGTCCCGGGCCGGGACCGGCCGTGGGTCCCGAGCCGGGTCCGGGGCGGGTCATGCCGGTTCTCCGATCGACAGCTGCGACTTCGCGATCTCCGCGTACGTCTCACACGAGGTCAGCAGGTCGTCGTGCCGACCGAGCCCGACGACGTGACCGCGGTCCAGGACGACGATCTGGTCGGCATCGACGATCGTCGAGATGCGTTGGGCGACAATGATCACCGCGGCGTCCGCGGTGGCCGGCCGCAGTGCCGCACGCAGTTTCGCGTCGGTGGTGAGATCAAGTGCGGAGAACGAGTCGTCGAACAGGTACACCGCCGGCCGGCGGATGAGGGCCCGCGCGATCGCCAACCGCTGCCGCTGCCCGCCGGACACGGTGGTGCCGCCCTGCGCGATCGCGGTGTCGAGCCCGTCGGGCATGGCCCGGACGAATTCCTCGGCCTGCGCGATCCGCAACGCCGCCCAGATCTCCTCCTCGGTCGCGTCGGGTTTGCCGTGCCGCACGTTGGAGGCGACCGTCCCGGAGAAGAGGTACGGCCGCTGCGGCACGAAACCGATGACCGACCGCAACTCATCGGGGTCGAGGTCGCGGACGTCGGTGCCGCCGATGCGTACCGCGCCGTCGGTGACGTCGATGAGGCGCGGTACGAGTGCCATCAGGGTGGTCTTGCCCGAACCGGTCGATCCGACGATGGCGGTGGTGGTGCCGGCGGACACGGCGAAACCGATGTCGCTCAACACGTTCTCGTCGGCACCTGGGTAGCGGAACTCGGCGCCGACGAACTCCACCGACGACGGCGCCGCCGCGAACCCGGTCGCCTCGGCCGGTGGCCGGACCGATGTCTCGGTGTCGAGGACCTCGCAGATGCGTTCGGCGCAGACGGCCGCGCGTGGCGCCATCATCGCCAGGAACGACGCCATCATCACCGACATCATGATCTGCATGGCGTAGCTCATCATCGCGGTCAGGGCGCCGATCTCGGTGCCGCCGTTGACGACGGCGTGCCCGCCGAACCAGATGATCGCCACGATCGTCACATTGGTGATCACCATGACCACCGGGAACATCAACGCCATCATCCGGCCGACCCGCAGGGAGGCGTCGCTGAGCGAGTCATTGGCCACGCCGAAACGCTGCGTCTCATACCGTTCCCGGACGAAGGCGCGGACCACGCGGATACCGGTGATCTGCTCCCGCAGTACGCGATTGACGGTGTCCAGACGTTCCTGCATGGCGCGGAACCCGGGGATCATCCGCGCGATGATCATCGCCATGGTGACACCCAGGATCGGCACCGCGATGAGCAGCACCCACGAGAGGCCGGGCGCCACATAGACACCCATCACGATGCCGCCGATGCACATGATCGGGGCCATCACCAGGATGGCAGTGCTCATCACGATCAGCAGTTGCACCTGCTGGACGTCGTTGGTGGTGCGGGTGATCAGCGACGGTGCACCGAAGGTGCCGATCTCGCGTGCGGAGAATGTGTTGACGCGGTGCACCAGGTCGTGGCGGATGTCGCGACCGGCGCCGAGGGCGGCGCGGGCACCGTAGTACTGGGCGATGAGCGTGCAGATGATCTGCGCGAACGCGACGGCCAGCATCACCCCGCCGATGCGCAGGATGTATTCGGTGTCGCCGCGCGAGACACCGTTGTCGATGATGTCGGCGTTGAGGGTCGGCAGGAACAGCATCGCTGCGGTCGCGACGAGTTGCAGCACGATCACCGCGACGATGTTCACCGGGTACCGCGCCAGGTATGTCCGGATCAGTCGCGTCAGCATGGGCAGGTCACCTCACGACGCTAGCAACAGGCCCGCCATCTCTGCGAATGGTTTGCCGGGCACCCTTCAGAGCAACCCGAGTTCGTGGGCCGACTTGGTGAGCTGATCGCGGTGTTCGGGGGCGGCGATGGCGATCAGGGCCGCGGCGCGTTGCCGCAGTGACCGGCCGCGCAACTCCGCGATCCCGTACTCGGTGACCACGTTGTCGATGGTGTTCTTGTGGGTGGTCACCACGCTGCCGGGACTCAGTTGCGCCGAGATTCGGCTCTTGCCCTTCGACGTGGTGGCCCGGGTGACGAGGAATCCCTGTCCGCCGTCGGAATACTGCGCGCCACGGGCGAAGTCGACCTGACCGCCCGACCCCGACCAGTAGCGGCCGCCGATCGTCTCACTGGCCGCCTGCCCCATCAGATCCACCTCGGTGGTCGCGTTGATGGAGACCACATTGGGTTCGTCGCCGATGAGCCGCGGATCATTGGTCTGATCCACCGGCAGCAGCGCGATGCCGGGATTGTGGTCGATCCAGTCGTAGAGCTCCCGGGAGCCGAGGCAAAAGGTGGCCACATGCTTGGCCCGGTGGTGTCGCTTGCGGGCTCCGGTGACCGCGCCGGACTGCACCAGACGCATCACGCCGTCGGTCAACACCTCGGTGTGAATCCCCAGATCGCGGTGGCCCGACAGCAGCTCGGCGATCTTCTCGGGCACGTTTCCGATACCGAATTGCATGCACGCGCCGTCCGGGATCCGGTCCACGATGTTCTCGGCGATGGCATGATCGCGCGGGTCGTCGCCGGCCGAATGTGCCTCGAAGAGAGGGCGATCCACCGCCGTCCACCCCACGATCTGGCTGATGTGGATGTGGTTCTCGCCGTAGGTGTGCGGCATCTGCTCGTTGGCCTCGAGGAAGAACGGCATCTCACCGATCAGCGCCGCGCAGTACTCGGCGTTGGTGCCCAATGAGAAGTAGCCGTGCTCGTCGGGCATGCTCGCGCTGGTGATCACCAGCTTGGGGCCGGTGAGCGCGCGCATCAGCGTGGGTGTTTCGGAGAAGTGGCTGGCCACCAGGTCGCAGGTGCCGTTCCAGAACGCCTGACGGGTGGCCGGCGCCAGAAAGTAGTCGACGTGGCGCAGTCGATCGCCGAACTCGCCGCGGATGTAGGCGCGTTCGGCGATCGCGCTCATCCGGTGCACCCGGACCCCGGTGAGTTGCTCGTTCCCGGCCTCGATTGCATCGAGCAGGGCGGTCGGTTCGGCCGCGTAGAGCGGGGCGATGAGGTTGGCGCCCGGCGGGATGTGTTCGAGAACCCGCTCGGGCTCCACCGGCATGGCCACGGCTGAGGTGGGCGTCATGCGTTGCGTGTGACTCAGGCGCTCGTGAGTGCGACGGCGGCCTCGCCGGTGTAGGTGAGATAGGTGAACGACTCCTGGAAGTACAGGTTGACGGTGTCGGCGTCATGCGAGTCGTATCCGATGGACACGTCCTGGCCGATCGTCAGCTCGAAGTCGCCACCCCGGGTGGACACCACGAACGCACCGGAAATGGCCGGAGCCCAGACGATTTCGCCGTCGATCAGGCGTTTGATGTGCTGGCTGATCGGGTAGCCGTGATTCGAGGTCTCGTTGATCAGGTTGTAGACGCCGGCGGATACCGCGATCGAGTAGGGCCCGTCGATCGACGCGAGCTTCAGGGTGGAGAGTGCCTGGCTGAACGCCTCCGGATAGTCCCGGACATCCTCGGGCAGCGCGATCGGGGTGGCGGTGGCCGACCGGATGCCACTGATCCCGGCGGCGTCGTACCCCTCGAAGATGGCGCGGTCCTCGGCGAGGGCGAGTTGCCGGGCCGCCTCGACCACCGGATCCCAGTCGGAATCCTCGGCGCCGCGGTCGACGTCGTCGATCGCCTCGCGGGTCACCGTGAACGGCACCTTGAGTTCCACCAGTGGCTGCACGTGGCGCTGGAACGCCAGGATGCCGTCGGCGGGCGAATCGATCTTGGAGCGGTGGCCGCGCGTCACCGACGAGGCCTCGAGGCCCAGGGGGCCCTTCACGTCGACGATTCGCCGGCCGGCGCTGTTGCGCTTGAACGACCGCGTCGCCTCCTCCTCGATGGCCGCCCACGCCGAGTCGGAGATGGGGGCGAGTTCGCGATGCAGGTTGTTCATGGTGACTCTCCTGGTTGTCGGGTCGGGATGTGGTGGATGTGCCGGTTGCGCAACGTGGTTGCGCGCATCGTGGTTGCGCGCATCGTGATTCAGTGCAGGGATCCGATGCCGAGCGAACCGTCGGCTGGGCGGGTGGCGCTCGGCGTCGTGGGTTCACCGGTTCTGGCGGTGTCGGCGGGGTGGTCGTCCTCGTCGGCGGCCTCGGCCAGTGGCGCGGCGGGCAGATCGTCGAGGAAATCGGTTGTCGGAGTGAAGAATTGCGATCCGGTGACCGCGGTGGTGAAGTCCAGCAGGCGATCGTAATTGCCGGGCGGATCACCGATGAACATCTTGCGCAGCATCTCCTCGGTCACGTCGGGGCCCGCGGAGTAGGCGATGTAGTAGGTGCCCGCCTCGCCCGCACCCGACACGTCCCCGTACGGCATGTTGTCGCGGACGATGTCGATCTCCTCGCCGTCGGCGTTCTCCACGACGTTGAGCGCGATGTGCGAGTTGCTCGGCTTGACGTCGTCCGACATCTCGATGTTGTCCGACTTGGTGCGGCCGATCGCGTCTTCCTGATCGGCCACCGAAAGCGCATTCCACGCGGCGAAGTCGGTGACATACCGCTGGATGGCCACATAACTGCCGCCGGCGAAACCGGGGTCCTCGTCGCCGACGGTGATCGCGTCGATCGCGGCCTGCCCGACGGGATTCTCTGTACCGTCGACGAATCCGATGAGATCGCGCAGATCGAAGTACCGGAAGCCGTGCACCTCGTCGACGACTGTCACCGCGTCACCGAGCGCCGTCATCGCCAGCCGGCCCAACTCGTAACACAGGTCCATCTGATCGGCCTTGATGTGCAGCAGCAGGTCCGCGGGTGTCGCCGGTGCGGTGTGCACCTCGCCCTCGTAGACGACGAAGGGGCGCAGTGAGCGTGGCCGCGGGCCGGCGAAGAGTCGGTCCCACGCGTCGGACCCGATCGAGACGATCCCGGCGAGTGCCTGTTCGGGCGCCCGCGACGACACCGAGTTGATCCGCGAGCCGAGTTCGCCGAGGAAATCCCGGACCGTGCTCTCGCCGCCCTCGTTGATCGTCATGACGAGGAACAAGGCTTGTTTGGTCTTGCGGGTCAGGATCGTCTGCGGCACAGGCACGTAATTCAGCCTATCGGAGTGGTACGGGTCGCGTGGTCACTCAGGGCACCCTGTGAAAGTTGAGGCCAGGCAATCCTTTTCGGGGCGTACATCGGTGGTTCATCCCCGGGCCACCGCGCGTCCGGCGGCCCGGCCGGAGAAGATGCAGCCACCGAGGAAGGTTCCCTCCAGTGCGTTGTAGCCGTGCACCCCGCCGCCACCGAAACCGGCGACCTCACCGGCCGCATAGAGGCCCTCGAAGACGGTGCCGTCCGGGCGCATCACCGCCGAATCGAGATTGGTCTCCAGTCCGCCGAGGGTCTTGCGGGTGAGGATGTTCAGGCGCACCGCGATCAGCGGGCCGTGATCCGGGTCGAGCAACTTGTGCGGCTTGGCCACGCGGGCGACCTTGTCACCGAGATATTGACGGGCGTTGGTGATGGCCATCAGCTGTGCGTCCTTGGAGAACTTGTTGTCGACGTCGGCGTCGCGGGCGGAGATGATGCGCTCGATCTTCTGCAGATCGAGATCCGGACCGCGTGTGATCGTGTTCATCTTCGCGACCAGCGCGGCGAGGTTGTCGGCCACCACGAAGTCCTCGCCGTGCTCGACGAACGCCGCCACCGGAGCGGGTGCGCCCCTGGCGAGGCGGCTCTTGGCGGCGAACTTCAGGTCCTTGTTGGTCAGATCCGGATTCTGCTCCGATCCCGAGAGCATGAACTCCTTCTCGATGATCGACTGAGTGAGGATGAACCAGGAGTAGTCGTATCCGGTCGACAGGATGGCCTTCATCGTCGAATTGGTGTCGAAACCGGGGAAGTTGGGCGGCGCCAGGCGATCACCGTTGGCGTCGAGCCACAACGACGAGGGGCCGGGGATGATGCGGATCGCGTGATCGGGCCAGATCGGGTCCCAGTTGATGATGCCCTCGGTGTAATGCCACATGCGATCGCGGTTGACCAGGCTGGCACCGGCCGACTCGCTGATCGCCAGCATCCGGCCGTCGACGTGCGCGGGCACCCCCGAGATCATGAACCGCGGGGCCGGACCGAGCCGCTCGACGGGCCAGTTCTCGCGGATCAGGTCGTGGTTGTGGCCGATGCCGCCGGAGGTGACGATGACGGCGTCGCCGCGCACCTCGAAATCGCCGATCACCTCGCGGCTCGACGCCTTCCCGCGTTCGAGGTCGGTCGGCTCCAGGACGGCCCCGCGCACGCCGACCGCCACGCCGTCGTCGACGACGATCTCGTCGACGCGGTGCCGGAAACGGAATTCGACGAGCCCACGACGTTCGGCCTGGAGCACCGGTTCGGCAAAGATGCGGACGACCTCCGGGCCGGTACCCCAGGTGAGGTGGAAACGCGGTACGGAATTGCCGTGACCGTCGGCAAAGCCACCGCCTCGCTCGGCCCAGCCCACCACCGGTGCCCGCAGTCCGAGGTCGTGTAGGTACTGGCGCTTCTCGGTGGCCGCGAACTCCACGTAGGCGCGCGCCCACTGCCGCGGCCAGTAGTCCTCGTCGTCGCGGTCGAAACCGGCCGATCCCATCCAGTCCTGCAGCGCCAACTCCGCCGAGTCGTGGACACCGAGGCGTCGTTGTTCCGGGGTGTCGACCAGGAACAACCCGCCCAGTGACCAAAACGCCTGGCCACCGAGGTTGTTGCGGTTCTCCTGATCGATGAGGATCACCCGGCGCCCGGCCTGGGTGAGTTCATAGGTGGCGACGAGTCCGGCCAATCCGGCCCCCACGACGACTGCATCGGCCTGCTGCTCGGTCACTGGATCTCCTTTGGAAGGGTCGATCATGACCTTATCGGGGTGCCCGGAACCGGTGTGACCAAGTCGACGCGAAACCGTGATAGCTGCAGGTGACGCCGGTCACCCGGGTGCGGCAGGATCGGAGAAAGCACGCGGAGTTCACTTTCCTGCCTTTGCCGCTGTGTTATCGAGCCGTTACTATCGGCCGCGACGGGGTTCGTCCCGGGCGGCACGCCGCCGTACCCCCGCACCATGCCCATATGAACGCGCCCGCTCGGGTCACGATCGTAAGGAAAATCGAATCTCATGCTGACTCGCGCCCGTAAGCGCCTGGTGGCCGCAATGGTGGCGGTCGCCGCCATCGGCGGTGTCACCACGGTCGCCGCGCCGGCCGCACACGCAGCCAACGGCTGCAGTGTCGAGCGGGTGTACTCCCCGGCCATGCACCGCAGTGTGCCGGTGTGCATCGTCTCTGCCGGCGGTAGCAACAAGCCCACCCTGTACCTGCTCGACGGTCTGCGCGCCCCGAACAACAACAGCGGCTGGCTGATCAACACCAACGTCGCGCGCTGGATGGCCGGCAAGGGCACCAACGTCGCCATCCCGTTCGGCGGCGGCGGCAGCTTCTACACCGACTGGCAGTCCCCGGACCCCAAGCTGGGCGTCAACAAGTGGGAGACCTTCCTGACCCGCGAGCTGCCCGCCTACATGGCCAAGAACCACGGCAGTGACAACCGTCGCAACGGCATCGCCGGTCTGTCGATGTCGGGCACCTCGGCGCTGAACCTCGCGTCGCGGCACCCCGGCTTCTACGACGCGGTCGCGTCCTACTCGGGCTACCCGACCGTCACGATGCCCGGCTTCACCCAGGGCATCCAGGCCTCGGTCGCCGACATGGGCGGCAACCCCAACAACATGTGGGGCGTTTACCCGGCCGGCGAATGGTTCCAGAACGATCCGTTCCTGTCGGCGGGCAACCTGTCCGGCAAGCATGTCTACGTCTCCGCCGGAACCGGCATGGGCAGCAAGTACGACTCGTCCATCACCCCGGGCAGCGCCAACTTCAACCCGGTGCACTTCGCCCAGATGGTGCCGCTCGAGGTCGCCGCGTCGACCAGCAGCCAGATCTACATCGCCCGGCTGCGCACCCTGCCGATCCACCTGACCACCCGGATCACCCCGGACGGCGATCACTGGTGGACCTACTGGGACGACACCTTCAAGCAGTCCTGGGCCACCACGTTCGCTCCCGCGTTCTTCTGATCCGCGGATAGGAACCAGAGAACCCACACAGTTCACGACGAGGGCCGGTGATCATCACGATCACCGGCCCTCGTCGTTGTCTGTGACTGTCGTTGTGTGTGACTGTCGTTGTGTGACTGTCGTGTGGGTTGGTTCCGCTTTCGGCGTGTGCCGGCGGTGGGTACCGGCGTCACCTCGCCAGTGTCTGCGTGCGTTGAGCTCCTCACCGGCTCGATCGGCGGAGGGGGGTCGCCTCGATCGGCGGGTGCCCTATCCTGCCGACCGGTTGCGGGGCGCTACCTCGACTGATCCCCGTCCACCGGCCGGAAGTCCTCGTCACCGTCGATCTTGGGGGCCGAGCCCTCCACGCGCGGAATCCGTTGCGTCGGACTGTCCCACAGGTAGGCATTGGCCTCGTCCTCGTCGGACCATTCGTCCACCGGCTCGGCCGGACTACGGTGCCGCGCCCGCTGTGAGGCGATGACGGCGGTCGGCGCCGCCGCTGCTGCCTCGGCATGCGATCCGCGCGGCCGGTCGACGACCGTGGGTTCCTCGGAGCCGGTGTACTCCGGGGCATCTTCGGTGGTGTCGGGTCGATCGACGATCTCGGTGTCGGAGTCGGTGTTCTCGAGATCATCGTCGAGGTCGTTGTCATCGTCGCCACCATCGCGGCGACGCGCCCGCCGACCACGCAGGAACAGCAACACCGCGGCGAGCAGCAGTACGGCACCGACGACGCCGAGGATCAGCGGCAGCCAGAAACCGCCCAGCCGGATCTCGTCCTTGTAGCCTGCGGCCTTGGTGGCCTGTTCGGAGACCGTCGCGTCGGTGAACTCGAACGTGGTCTTCAGCGCGTCGAGCCGGAACTCGCGGACCGCGGCCGGCGTCGCCTCGTCATCCTGGTAAGGCGAACGGAAGTATTGGTGCTGGTCTTCGCGGCCGTCGACGATCGTGCCGGTCTGCGGCTCCACCCACAGATCCCGGGTCACCGTGGCATACCGGTGCATGGAGACCTGCTGCGTCGGGCGGACCCCGCGTCCGCTGATGCCCCACCATCGGGCGGGCATCGTCAGCATCGTGCCCAGGGCCGCCTCGTTCTGCGGGTTGGGCAGTGAGGACAGATCCTTCTCGGGCACCTGCGTCTGGAAGTGATAGGTCTCGACGCCGTCGATGGTCTCCACCCCGACGAACTTGGCCTCGGTGTCCTGCCTGCTGTTCAGGTCGTAGTACAGGTACGCACGTTTCTTGGTGTTGAACGGGAACTTGTACTGGAAGCCCTGCCGGTTGGTCAGCTGCACCGACACGTCCTTGGGGTCGACGCCTTCCGGTGCCGCCTCGACCTGCACGGAGCTCACGGTTCCGTTGGGTACCGAGGTCTTGCGGTTCACCGAGACCTTGTCGATGCTGGCGGTCAGCAGGCCGTCGTCGCATTCGAGTTCGCCACCGGACGCCGGGGCCGGTGGCACATTCTCGTCGCCGTTCGCGTCACGGGTGCGGTCGATCCGCACGGTCTGGGCGGCCTGAATGGTGGCCTGACGGCGATCCGACGGATCGACAATGACCGACCGGCGTTGCTGGGTGAGATGCGCCTGCAGGGTCCGCGCCCGCGACTCGTTGACCGAACAACGGTCGAAAATCACCGCGGGGAAACGGTCACCGGGGGAGCCGTCCGCGCTCACCGAGGTGGCGTTGGTGGTGATGTCGAGGTCGAGCGGGACAACCTTCAGTTGCGGCACCAACCACAGCGGAACGGCGATCGCCGCCGTGATACAGGCCACGCCGAGGAATGCCAGCACGGCCGGCAACACTCGCTTCATCAATCGACTCCCTGGGTCGGCGCCGTCGAGCGGGATCGGGATTCGCTCGGGTTTCGTGTCACCACCCTAATGGCGCAGGCCGGTGGACCCACCCAGGACGGGTCAGCGAGTGTGCGCGCCCTCGGCGCGCCGGTCCCGTTCGGCCTCTCTCATGATCCCGGCCATGTACCCGTAGATCTCGCGGTCGCTCATCGCCTTCCACCGCGGTGCGAGCAGCTTCATGTACTTCTCCACATACAGCAGTTGCTTGCCGACGAGGACCAGTTCACGTGGTAGCCGCGCGTCGTGGGCCCGGGCGACCGCGGCGAGTTGCCGGCCCAGATCGGTGTAGCTCATCGCCCCCAGATCGGTCCCCGACAGGGGTGCGGCGACCTTCTCGATGTCGACGCCGCCCTGCGCGGTGGACCCGGGATTGCGGACCGCGCCGAGCAGGAAGATCCCACGCCCGGCGGATTCGTAGTCACCGCGGACGATGAGATCGACGACGAGCTGACGCAGGATGCGGCGGGTCCGTGGGGTGAACCGGCCGACGATCCCGAAATCGAGCAGCACCAGATGACCCGCGTCGTCGACGAGCACATTGCCGGCGTGCAGGTCGCCGTGGAACAGCCCGCCGTGGAAGGCCGATTCCAGCAGGGACAGCAGCAGGGTGCGGCACAGCGCGACGCCGTCGTGACCGGCCTCGCGGACTGCTTTCGCGTCGTCGATGCGGATCGCGTAGATGCGCTCCATGGTGAGCACCCGGGCCGTGGTGAACTCGTCGTGGACGTGGGGGACGCGGACCCGATCGCCGAACGGTCCCGGTTTCAGGCACTCGTACCACTCCCGCATGGTGGTGGCCTCGTTGCGGAAGTCCAGCTCGGCGGCGAGCCCGTCGGCGAAGTCCTCGACGACGTGGCGGGCGCTGAGCATGCGCCCGTATTCGGAGAGTTCGGCCAGGCCGGCGAGCCGGTCGAGGATCGCCACGTCGGGGGCGAGTCGGTCGCCGATCCCGGGCCGCTGGATCTTCACCACCACCTCGGTGCCGTCGGCCAGGGTGGCGGTGTGGACCTGCGCGATCGACGCCGACGCGATCGGCACGGGATCGAAGGTGGCGAAGACGTCCTCCGGTGCGCGGCCGAACTCCTCGACGAAGAGGCGGCGGATGTCGTCGGGGTCGGAAGGGGGCACACGGTCCAGGAGTGACTCGAACTCGCCTGCCAGGGTCTCGGTGAAGACGCCGGGGCTCGATGCGATGAGCTGGCCCAGCTTCACATAGGTGGGCCCGAGGTGTTCGAACGTCGTCCGCACCTCGTGTGCGGCGCGGGCGGCGTTGGGTGGCCGCAGGTGCAGTGCATCGACCGCGGTGCCGACGGCGAAGCGGATGACGCCCGCGGTCGCGTGCGCCGCGGTGGAGCCGAACCGGTAGGCCTCGGTCAATGGTGACACCGGTCCAAGGCCGGTGACGTCCGGGCTGTTGATCTGAGAAGTGTTCATATCGGTGGGTGCCGCCGTCGTCATCGGGGATTATCCCGCGTGGGCCGCGGGGCGTGAGCGGTCACCGCGGGCCAGTGTACCGAGAGACCCCGGTCACCTCCGGGACGCGTAGAGTGCGTGGCAGAGGTTTTCGACTGGGAATCGAAAACATCCCCGGATGGTTGAGTTCGGCAGACGCCCGAGGATCGGGTACCCGAGAAAGGCAAGTCCGATGGCCGCTGCACTTGCGCCCGTGCCCGCGCACGCCGACCTGGTGATCGTCGGCGCCGGCATCGCCGGGATCACCGCCGCACTGACCGCGCACGCCGCCGGACTGCGGGTGACGGTGCTGCACAAGGGGCAGGCCTGCAACCCCGATCGCGCCGAACAGGCGACCTCGACCTTCTACGCCCAGGGCGGGATCGCCGTGGTGACGCCCACCGACCCCGACGACTCGGTGGACCTCCACGTCGCCGACACCATCGCCGCCGGGGCGGGCCTGACTGATCGGCTGGCGACCCGACCCATCGTCGATGCCGGCTGGGCCGCGGTGACCGAACTGATGGCGTGGGGCACCCGATTCGACCGCGACCCGCGAGGCGCCCTGGCCCGCACCCGAGAGGGCGGGCACAGCGTGCGCCGCATCCTGCATGCCGGCGGTGACGCCACCGGGGCCGCGATCCAACGCGCGCTCGGTGCCGCGCTCACCGGCGCGGCACATGACGGCACGATCGAGATCATCGACGATGCCGTCGTCACGCAGGTGCTCACCGCCGGCGAGGGACGGGTCACCGGCGTCACCTACCTGCGTCACGGGGCATCCCACGCGGTGGCGGCCCCGACGGTGCTGCTCGCCACCGGCGGCGCCGGCCACCTGTATCCGGCGACGACCAACCCGGCCGGCGCGACCGGCGACGGGGTCGCGCTGGCGTTGCGGGCGGGTGCGCACGTCGCCGACCTCGAGTTCATCCAGTTCCACCCGACGATGCTCTACACGCCTGGCGAACGTGGCCGTCGCACACTGATCACCGAGGCCATCCGTGGCGAGGGCGGCCGGCTCGTCGACGTCGACGGCCGGTCGGTCACCGCGGGCGTGCATCCGCAGGGTGACCTCGCGCCGCGTGACGTCGTCGCGAACGCCGCGATCGCCGCGATCGATCGGACCGGACACCCTTGCGTCTACCTCGATATCAGCGGGATCGCCGATGTCGAGCGCCGATTCCCGACGGTGACCGCGGGGGTCGCGGCGGCCGGGTTGTCGGTGCGTTCGGGTCGCATCCCGGTGGTCCCGGGCGCGCATTACCAGTGTGGCGGCGTGGTCACCGACATCCACACCCGCACCGCGGTCCCCGGACTGCTCGCCGCCGGTGAGGTGGCCCGCACCGGGCTGCACGGCGCCAACCGTCTCGCGTCGAACAGCCTGCTCGAGGGCGTCGTGATGGGCATCCGCGCCGCCGGGGTGGCGACGACGGCACGCGGGGAGCGCCGATCGCCGACCGTCGACGCCGCTGCCGCGCCCGACAGCGCCGTCATGAGCGCACCGGTGCTCGATCGAGCCGTGCTGCAGGATGCGATGGGTCGGCATGTGGCGCTCCAACGCGACGCGTCTGGGCTCACCGAGGTCGCCACGCTGCTCGCGGGCGCCCGTCCGGTGCCGCTCGACTCCGTGCGGGCGGCCGAGGACGCCGCGTTGACGATGACCGCGCGGGCCGTGGTCGCCGCTGCCGCCGCCCGCACCGAATCGCGCGGCTGCCACGTGCGGTCGGATCATCCGGAGACCGCGGCCACCGCGCGGTCACGCGTCTTTCGGCTCGTGGGCGATCAGGTGACCGAGCTGAGCCCCGTGGAGATGAGGCCTGGGGAGATGCGCACCGGGGAGGCCGTCCCCCTTTCGGGGTAGCCGCATCGAGGGTCCTTTCGTACACTGACCCGCGGGGTTGTGTGTGACGCTGTCATGGGCGGGAACTCCATCGTTGGACTGCGCGGCACGGCCGGGCGAATGGAGGCTCGATGGACGGCGAAGGTTGCTGGTCGACGGTGGTCAGTTCGACCGCGGAACGGCGCGCGTTGGGACTCCCCGATTCGGCGGGCTGGATGTTGCAGTGCCGCTTGGGGATCGGGCACCGGGGCAACCACGCTACCGATGGTGGTGCGCATCCGCGAGCCGACCGCCGGTACTGGCTGGAGTGGAACGACTTCGATCCGCACGCGCAATCGCTCATCGAACGCAATCCGTGCCCGGTGACCTCCCCGGAGAACGCGCCGTGTCTGTACTTCCACGGCCATCCCGGCCCCCACGGTTTCGTCCGGTCCAACGGGCACGCCCCCACGGCGCTGACGGGGATCGCGGCCGCCGGGGCACAAGGTCCGTCCGGCGGGCATCACCATGCGTCGCCCGGCTTCCCGCCGTCGCCTGCCGAGCCGGTTCACAGCGGTCCGTCCACCGGTGACCTGCCGGTCATGGCCGCCGGGCACAGTGGTGCACACCGGATGCCTGATCACCTGGTGTCCGGCCCGGCCGATGTGTCCGAGCCGATGGTGTCCGGGCCGACGGGTTCGTCGGAGATCGACGGACTGGGTGCCTACCGCGGCGGCCGCCGGTCCACCGACTCCGCCCCACCCGACGGTCTGCCGCCCTATCAGGGACGTCGTCACGGATTCGACGAGGATCCGGTCGTGGTGACGGCCGGTGCGGCATCGCCGATCGGAGCGCCCGACGTCCAGGGCGCGGACATCCCGAGCACCGACATCCCGAGCCCCGACATCCCGAGCACCGACATCCCGAGCACCGACATCCCGAGCACCGACATCCCGAGCACCGGCATCCCGAGCACCGGCATCCCGAGCACCGGCATCCCGGGCACGGATTCGGCCGGGCCGTCGCTGGACGCCGTCAGTGACGCGTTGAGCGATGTCGCCGCCGCGCTGTCCCGCCTGGCCGACGCGTTGCGTCGGAGCTGACCAACAACCCGGCACCATCCCCGGCTCGACCCCGCCCGATGCGGTGGCGCCCGACACTGTCGCGTCACCTACCCTAGGGGGGTACCGTTCCATGGCCGCCTAAGGTATACCTGTAGGGGGTATAGAACGGAGTTGTCATGGATCACGCCGAACACGGGTACATCGAGCGCAAGGACGATTACCTGCGTCGCCTGCGCCGGATCGAGGGCCAAGCGCGGGGGCTGCAGCGGATGGTCGAGGAAGAGCAGTACTGCATCGACATCCTCACGCAGGTCTCGGCGATGACGAAGGCCCTGCAGGCGGTCAGTCTCGGATTGCTCGAGGAGCACATGAACCACTGTGTGCTGCAGGCCGCCCAAGAGGGCGAGGAGCAGGGCAGGGCCAAGCTCGACGAGGCCGTCCAGGCGATCAGCCGGCTCGTCCGATCCTGACACATCCATCACGTCGACAAAAAAGGAGAGTTCGATGACGAATGAGACTTACACCGTGACCGGTATGACCTGCGGGCACTGCGCGGCATCGGTGCGCGAGGAGATCGAGGAGATCGCCGGTGTCACCGGTGTCGAGGTCGCGGTCGATTCCGGCCGCGTCGAGGTGACCAGCGAGGCGCCGCTCGATCGTGCCGACGTAGAGCGGGCCGTCACCGAGGCCGGCTACCAACTGGTATGAACAGCTGGGCCGCGAACACGGCCGCGCGCATCACCGCCTTCGTGGTGGCGCTCGCGGCGGTCTTCGCCATCGCCTTCGCGGTGGGACACGCCTGGGCGCCCACCGCCGGCACCGATCACCACACCGACATGCAGCATTCAGAGAACACGGATCAGCACGGAGGTCACTGATGGCCGCGACCGAACGGGAGCGAGTCGACTTCGACATCTCGGGCATGACGTGCGCGTCGTGTGCCAACCGCATCGAGCGCAAGCTGAACAAGCTCGACGGCGTGCAGGCCAGCGTGAACTTCGCGACCGAACGTGCACACGTCGACCATCCGGCCGAGATCGCGTCCGCCGAGTTGATCGACGTCATCCGGGCGGCGGGTTACGACGCCGCGCCGGTGGTGGATCGCCCGGCCGCGGGTGAGCCGGGAGCGTCGAGGGACTCCCACGACGCCCGTGACGCCGAGTTCGCCACGCTGCGTTCGCGGGTGATCATCTGTGCGGCGCTGTCGATTCCGGTGGTGGCACTCGCGATGGTGCCGGCCTGGCAGTTCACCTACTGGCAGTGGCTGTCGTTGACGCTGGCCGCGCCGGTCGTCGTCTGGGGTGCGTGGCCCTTTCACCGGGCCGCGTGGCGCAACCTGCGTCACGGCACCACCACGATGGACACGCTGGTGTCGATGGGCACCCTCGCCGCATTCGGCTGGTCGCTCTACGCCCTGTTCCTCGGCACCGCGGGCGAGCCGGGGATGACGCACGGCTTCGATCTCATCCCGCAACGCTCCGATGGGGCGTCGAACATCTATCTCGAGGCCGCCGCCGGTGTCACCACCTTCCTGCTACTCGGGCGATACCTGGAGAACCGCGCCAAGCGCACCGCCGGTGACGCCCTGCGGGCCCTGATGGAGTTGGGGGCGAAGGACGCCGTGGTGCTCCGCGACGGCGTCGAGACGCGGGTACCGATCGAACAGCTCGCCGTCGGTGACGAGTTCATCGTGCGACCCGGCGAGAAGATCGCCACCGATGGTGTTGTGGTCGAAGGGGTGTCGGCGGTCGACGCCTCGATGGTGACCGGTGAGTCGGTGCCGATGGAGGTGGCCGTCGGTGACGAGGTGACCGGCGCCACCCTCAACGCCGGTGGGCGACTTCGGGTGCGTGCCACACGCGTCGGTGCCGACACCGCGCTGGCGCAGATCACCACCATGGTCGCCGACGCGCAGGCCGGCAAGGCGGCGGCGCAACGGCTGGCCGATCGCATCTCCGCCTGGTTCGTCCCCATCGTCATCACCATTGCCGTTGCCGCCCTGGGATTCTGGATGGGATCGGCGATCGCCACCGGAACGTCGATCACCTTTGCCGTCACAGCGGCGGTCTCGGTGCTCATCATCGCCTGTCCCTGTGCGCTCGGCCTGGCCACGCCCACCGCGCTGATGGTGGGCACCGGCCGGGGCGCTCAACTGGGCATCCTGCTGAAGGGTCCAGAGGTGCTGGAGAACACCCGCCGCGTCGACACCATCGTCCTGGACAAGACCGGCACGGTCACCACCGGCGTGATGCGATTCGACTCGATCGCGGTACCCGACGGCGCCGACGCCGACCACCTCCTGGCGGTCGCCGCGGCCGTGGAAGCCGCATCGGAACATCCGATCGCCGCAGCCATCGTCGATGCTGCGCACGAGCTTTCGGTGAACGGCCGACCGGTCGACGCGGTCGTCGATTTCGTCGCCGTCAAGGGTGCCGGCGTCACCGGCATCGTCGGTGACGAGAAGGTGCGGGTGTGCAGCCCACGTGAATTCGGTGCCGCACTACCGGCGCCGCTGGCCGCCGCCGTCGACTCGGCCCACGAGCGCGGCTCGACCGCGGTGATCGTCACGATCGACGGCGGCGGTGAGTCCGGACTCGGCGTGATCGTGGTCGCAGATGAAGTGAAAGCGACCTCCGCGCAAGCCATCTCCGAGTTGACCGCGATGGGACTCACCCCCATCCTGCTGACCGGTGACAATCTCGGGGCGGCCCGACATGTGGCCGCGCAGGTCGGCATCGACGAGGTGCACGCCGAGGTTCGCCCCGAGGAGAAGGCATCTCTCATCAGAGATCTTCAGCAGCAAGGACATTCGGTCGCCATGGTCGGCGACGGGATCAACGATGCCGCCGCGCTTGCCCAGGCCGACCTCGGACTCTCGATGGGCACCGGTACCGACGTGGCGATCGCCGCCGCCGACCTCACCATCGTCGACGGTGACCTGCGCAAGGTCGTCGACGCCATCCGGCTGTCGCGTCGGACCCTTCGCATGATCCACGAGAACCTCTTCTGGGCCTTCGGCTACAACGTGGCCGCCATCCCGGTCGCCGCGGCCGGGTTGCTGAATCCGATGATCGCCGGCACGGCGATGGCGTTCTCGTCGGTGTTCGTCGTCGCCAACAGCCTGCGGTTGCGGGGGTTTCGTTCGGCGGTGAGGTGACTCAGTCGCGCGCCGCCGCGTGCCGTCCGGCACGTCGGCCGAAATACGACCCCTCCCCGAGCTGCGTACCGCTGGCGTATCCCTTGCTGTCCTGCGCGATGTTCGCCGCGCACGCGCCCGCCGCATACAGGCCGGCGATCGGTGCGCCGTCGGCGTCGAGCACCTCACCGTCGACCGACGTCGCCATGCCGCCCATGGTGAACCCGGCGTACATGGCCTTGCCCAGACTCATGTCGAAGACCGCCCACGGTCCCTTGTCCTGTGCGGCAAGGAATTCCGGTGACTTGTGGAAGTCGGGGTCCTCGCCGCGTGCGGCGTGGGTGTTGTAACGCTCCAGGGTGGCGGCGAGCTTCCCGGTCGGGATACCGAGCGCCGCCTCCATCTCCTCGACGGTCTCGTAGCCGTCGAGGAGCGGCACCAGCGGCATCCGCGGCCGCTTCATATGCGCCTCGTCGACGATGAGGTAGGCCGTCGAATCCGGTTGTTCCAGAACGAAAGCCGATGTCCGGGAGTGATAGGAGTCCTCGGCGACGAAGCGCTCGCCGTTCTTGTTCACCGCGATACCGGTGAGCAGGATCGACGGCGGGTACACCGGTGCGGTACAGAAGGCCTGATCCATGTGTTTGAGCACCGCACCCGCGGAGACACCCATGCGCAGGCCGAGGCCGTCGTCGTAGGTGTTGCCCAACACGAAGGGCTTCTCGGCCAGCCACGGCACGTTCTCCGCGACCATCTCGGAGTTCATCACGAACCCACCCGCCGCGAGGACGACGTTGCGCGCCCGGATGAACCCTTCTGCACCGTCGAGGCCGCGCCAGCGCACGCCGGCCACCTGCCCGTCGGCGTCGACGACCAACGCCCGAGCCCCGACCTCGTAGCGCACCTCGACGCCGAGTTCGGCGAGACGCTTCACCAGCAACTCCACCACCATCGCCGCGCCGCCGGTGTCACCGGGGACCGGCACCTTGTGCCCGCGCGGAGCGGGCCTGGCGATCGTGTTGAACGGCCACACCTTCTCGTTGCCGGTGTACATCAGCCCCTGGGTCTCGGGCTGGACGACCGCCTTCTCCGGGTAATAGCTGCGTTCGAAGGTGAATCCGAGGTCCTCGAGCCACGTGAAATGGTCGACGCTGTCGACGCAATACGCGTGGATCTTCTCGGGTTCCGGATCCCGGGAGACCGCGGTGATGTAGCGCTCCATCTCCTCGGCCGAGTCCTCATGTCCGGTGGCCTGCTGGACCGCGGTGCCGCCGCCGAGATAGAAGTGCCCACCGGCCAGCGCCGTCGTCCCGCCGGCCTGCGCGGCACGTTCGAGTACGAGGACCCGCGCTCCGTGGGCCGCGGCCTCGGCCGCGGCACATCCGCCGGCGATGCCGAGACCGATCACCACCACGTCGACGTCGTCGCTGAACTCGTCGATCGACCCCACCGCGATTGTCTCGGGGATCGCTGTGTCACCTGCCATGCGCATCAGGTTAACCCACAAACTAGAACACGTTCTAGTGCTTCCATGATTTGCTCTCCGGGCCGGCCCATCGACTGTCCGACCGACCTGACATGCGTCGGGACGCACGCCGCGGCAGGTTTTCGAGGTATCAAGGAGTGTGGCCCGTCCAACCCGCACCGATCTCGATGACGACGCGAATGCGTCGGCACACACCCACCCGGGATTGACTCCGCCGCTGGGTGCGCTCTCCGGCGTCATCGCCGTCGGCGCGGCGCTGGGCGTGGGCGAACTCGTCGCCGCCCTCGTCTCGCCGGACTCCTCCCCGTACTTCGCGGTCGGCTCCTGGGTCGTCGACCACACGCCGCAGGCCGTGCGCGAATGGGCGATCGCCACCTTCGGCACCTCCGACAAACTCGTGTTGTTCGTCGTGATGGGGGCGGTCATCGCGATCATCGCCGCCGGCAGCGGTGCCGCCGAACGTCGACGCCCGCCGATCGGTTCGGTGATCATCATCGTCTTCGCGGTTCTCGGAGCCGTCGCGGCGCTCGGTCGGGCCGGGGCCACCGGGTCGTACATGCTGCCGTCGATCCTGGGTGGCGCAGTCGGCGTGGTGGTGCTCCGCGTGCTGATCGGAATGCTCGACCGTGATTCCGACACAGCGGATTCCGACACAGCGGATTCCGACACAGCGCATTCCGATGCAGCGGAGCCCGATTCCGCTCGGCGCGCGCCGGTGTCACGACGTTTCCTGCTGACCGCCGGGGGCATCGCGGCCGCCGCCGTCGCCGTCGGAGCACTCGGCCGCACCATGCTCGCGGGCGCGTCGCGCACCATCGCCGATCGCAAGGCGATCCTGCTCCCGACACCCGCCGACCCGGCCCCACCGGTACCGCCCGACGCCGACCTCGGGGTGCAGGGGGCCAACCGCTTCGTCACGAACAACGTCGACTTCTACCGCATCGACACCGCGCTGCAGGTGCCCCATCTGACCACGGCGGACTGGCACTTGCGGGTGCACGGGATGGTCGACGAGGAGATCACCCTGTCCTGGGACGAGTTGCTGGCGATGCCGATGACCGAACGGCTGGTCACCCTGACCTGCGTGTCCAACGAGGTGGGCGGCGACCTGATCGGCAATGCGCGGTGGCTCGGCGTCCGGATGACCGACATCCTCGACCGCGTCGGCGTCCAACCGGGCTCGAATATGTTGCTGTCCACCAGTTCCGACGGCTGGACCTGTGGAACCCCGGTGTCGGCGATCACCGACAACCGGGATGCGTTGCTGGCCATCGGCATGAACGGTGAGCCCCTGCCGGTCGAGCACGGTTTCCCGGTGCGACAGGTGATTCCCGGTCTCTACGGCTACGTTTCGGCCACCAAGTGGGTGGTGGACTGGGAGTTCACCACATTCTCGAAGGCGCAGGCGTATTGGACGACGCGCGGATGGTCGGCCACCGGTCCGATCAAGATCGCCTCCCGCATCGACCGCCCGTCCGCGGCGGAGGTGTCGGCCGGTGACGTCGTCATCGCCGGGACGGCGTGGGCGCAGCACGTGGGCATCGCGCAGGTCCAGGTCCGCGTCGACGACGGCCCCTGGCAGGAGGCGACTCTGGCCGCCGACTACAGCGACGACACCTGGCGACTCTGGAAGTACACCTGGTCGGCGACGTCGGGAACCCACCAGATCTCCTGCCGTGCGATCGGCAAGGACGGCAAGGTCCAGACCTCGGAGAACGCCGACCCGATTCCCGACGGCGCCACCGGCCTGGACAGCCGTAGCTACACGGTCACCTGATCGTCGCTTGTTGCTTGCTTGCTTGCTGCGGCGTCGTACACTGTGCCGGTCGGTTTCGGGGCCGTCGGTGTGGTGATCGGCCGGGAGGCGGCCGGTCGGGTTGGCGCAGAGGAGATTTGGTGCGGGGAGATTTGGTGGGGTTCCGACGTATGATGGTCCTGACCGTCGTCGCCGTCACGATGTTCTGGGCACCGGGCGTCGACCCGGGTGTGGCACGGGCGCTCCAGATCGGACCGATCGTCTTTCCCGATGTCAACCCGCCCGCGACCATCGATCAGGCCCGTCCGACGGTGATCGCGACCCCCTCCTGGGCGCCGCCACTGTCGGCCGGCGACGCGGTGGTCCTGATCCCGGGAACCACCGACTACGACGGAACCGATCAGACCCAACGGACCCTGGGCATCGGACTGTTCGGCGGGGTCGTCGGCACCGGGGACGACGTCCGCGTCGATGAGACCCAGACCCCGGCCATCTCGGTCGTCTCCTATCCGGCGGCCTTCGGGATCGATCCGTGGGGCATCCCGATCTACCTCGCGGGCAGCGACACCTTCACCCACTCGGTGCAGGTCGGCACGGTCAACGGCGTCGCCGCGGCCGAGGCGGTCCACGCGGGTAATCCGGACGCCACCATCGTCATCAACGGTTACTCGCAGAGTGCCCCGATCGCCATGAACGTCGCATATCTGTTGCATCGCAAGAACACCGAGGGTGACGGCGACATCCCCGATGATCAGATCGTCGTCATCGTCGGCGCTGATTCCCGCTTCCCGCACACCGGGGTCGAGAACATCGTGCCCAGCTTCCTGCCCGGGATGTACACCAACGGTGACCGCGATGTGGACGCCACCGGCGACATCAAGGTCTACTCCTACTGCGTGCGTGGCGACGCGACCTGCGGAGTCGGCAACCCATTGGTCAACCCGATCTCTACGTTCTTCTACCTGATTCCGGGGTTCTACGTCCACGCCTTCCTCGAGTACCGCATCAACGAGTACTCGATCGCCCGCGAGTGGGAGGACGGCAACACCCATTACATCGTCTACGACGGCGGCAACCCCTGGGGAATGATGTTGCGGGACCTGGGCATTGCCGTGCCCACCGAATTCGACGATGTTCTCGGCGCGCTCATTCCGGTGCCGATGCCGGGCCAGCAGTCGACCCTCGCGGATCTTCGGCTGCCGTTGCCGGACGACGTCCGGCAACGCCTGTCGGCCTACAACGTCCCGACGCCGCGTGAGCTGCAACAACTCGTCGCCGATCGGCTCGGCATCGACGTTCCCGTCCACGACTCGGACACCTGCGACATCAGCCCGTCGGCCTGCCGGGCGGACTACGCGCCGAATCCGCAAGCAACCGCGGACGCGGTCGGCATCATCGAGAGTGGTCCGCCCACCACATCATCGACCGCCACGGTCGCCACAACCGAAGTGGCGCAGAGCGATTCCGCCGCATCCCGGATCGCCGCCACCGCATCGGCTCCGGCCACCGGCGCCATCACCGCACCGACCACCGTCGCCGCACCGACCACCGCTGCCGCGCCGACCACTGCCGCCGCGCCGACCACTGCCGCCGCGCCGACTACTGCCGCCGCACCGACCACCGCCCCGGACGCGGACGACCCGGTTCCGGATTCCGGCACGCAGGTGGCGAGCGCGACCGCGGCCGGTTAGCATCGCACCGCCGGGACACTCCACCCGGAAGGCCCGCGCACCACGTGTCGCGGACGGCATCTCATCGGTAGGGGAGTCCGAGTGCGTCGACTGACCATGACTGCGGTCACCGCCTGCGCGGCCGCCCTGGTTCTGACATCGGCACCCGACACGGGCGCGGCCGCCGCGGCCCCACTCGGAGCCGGGTTGTTTCCGACGTCCTGGTACGAGGCGCCCGTCATCCGGGAGCGGCCGTCCTGGTTGCCCGCCGACCTGAGTCGGGATGCGACGGTCATCCTGGTACCCGGAACCTCCGACTTCACCGAGGTCACCGGCGACGACATCGTCGGCGGGAGCTCCGCGGTCGGTGGCGATCAGTACGAACGCACGGTGAGCATCGGGTTCTACGACCCGAACGATCCGCAGGTCCGCTTCGTCGACTACCCGCAGGCCTTCGGCTTCGTCGTCGGCGATACCACGCTCAACCTGGTCGGCACCGGCACCTACAACGACTCCGTGGATGCGGGCACCGTCGCCGGTCTCGCCGCCGCCGAAGCCGCCTGGGCGGCGCAGGGGAAGACCGGGACGATCATCCTCAACGGTTACTCGCAGAGCGTGCCCGTCGCGATGAACGTCGCCTACCTCCTGCATCAGAAGTCACTCGCCGGCGACCCGGACGCCATCCCCGACGCCGACGTCGTCGTCATCAACGGCGCCGACACCCGATTCCCCAACACCGGCATCGAAAGCGTTTTCCCGAGCATCATCGACGGCGTCTACACCAACGGTCCCCGCGACGAGTCGGCCACCGGGGACATCCGGGTGATCTCCTATTGCGTTCGCGGGGATGCGGTGTGCGGCTTGGGAAATCCGCTCGCGCATCCCTTCGCCACGCTCTTCTACCTGGGGCCGGGCGCCACCATCCACGGCCAGAAGGGCGATCTGGTCAACCAGTACGACGTCATCTCGCAGACCCAGGTCGGTGCCACCACCTATGTCGTCCTCGACGGCGGGAACCCGTGGGGGATCTTCTTGCGCAGCATGGGCATACCGGTGCCGACCGCCTTCGACGACGCCCTCGACGAGCTGGTCCCGGTGCCGATGCCGGGGGAGAGGTCCACCGTCAACGGTGTCGACATCCCCACGCCGCGTGAACTGCAGGTACAGATCGCTGCGAAACTCGGCCTGCCGGTCCCGGTGACCGATCCGGACGCGATGGCCGCCGCAGGGCAGACGTGGAAGGCGCCCCCGCTCACCACCACACCGCGCACCACCACACCGATCACCACCTCGGCGAACACCACCGGCCGGGCCGCAACAACCACCACCACGCCGGTCACAACAACCGACCGTCAGAGTCTGGGTGATGTGCTCTCGGGACTTGCGACCATCGCGGTCGGCTCGACGACGGTGACCGGGTCATCCGCTCCGGCGCCTGCTCCGAGCAGCACCGGTGACGACGCCCCCGCTTCGACATCCGCCACGTCGGCCGTGACCTCCGCCACTCCGGCATCGTGACCTGCGTCATGTGACCAGTACGGCCCGCGTCAAGCAAAAGTGACCAACCCAACGTGGTGATCCTCATCGACTGAGGTCATGTTATGTTCGTCGCACGTTTTTTCCCGATGCGGTGATGTGATCCGTCGCCGCACACGATAAGCATCACCGCGGCACGGCCGATCCGCGAACCGACCGGGCCGAGTCGTCGTCGCCGGTGTGAAACCGACTGATTGGTGTGCCGCCCCGTGCGGCGGCACCGACGAGGCGAAAGACAGCAAAAACAATGAGTGTGGGTGTCGTGCGCGAAACGGCCCCGGGTGAGCGTCGGGTGGCGCTTGTCCCGAAGGTGGTCGCGTCACTGGTGGGCAAGAAGGTCCCCGTCATCGTCGAGGAGGGCGCCGGGCTGGGCGCGTTGATTCCCGACGCAGCATACGTCGAAGCCGGCGCGACGATCGGCGATCCGTATTCCGCCGACGTCGTGTTGCGGGTGTCGCCGCCCTCGGATGAGGAGATCGGCAAACTGCGCAGTGGACAGAAGCTGATCGGCTTCCTCGCCCCGCGCAATGCCGACAACAAGATCGGTGCGCTCAAGGACGCCGGGATCGAGGCGTATGCCGTCGAGGCCATCCCGCGTATCTCGCGTGCTCAGGTGATGGACGCGCTGAGCTCGCAGGCCAACGTCTCCGGCTACAAGTCGGTCGTCGTGGCCGCCGACCTGTCGACGCGGTTCTTCCCGATGCTGACCACGGCTGCCGGCACGGTGAAGCCGGCGACGGTGCTGGTGCTCGGTGTCGGCGTGGCCGGCCTGCAGGCGCTGGCCACCGCCAAGCGTCTCGGCGGGCGCACCACCGGATACGACGTGCGCCCCGAGGTCGCCGAGCAGGTCCGCTCCGTCGGTGCGCAGTGGCTCGACCTCGGCATCGACGCCGCCGGTGAGGGCGGATACGCCCGCGAACTCACCGATGAGGAACGTGCGAAGCAGCAGCAGGCGCTCGAGGACGCGATCAAGGGTTTCGACGTGGTCATCACCACAGCGCTGGTACCCGGCCGTCCCGCACCGCGGCTGGTGACCGCCGCCGCGGTGGAGGGGATGAAGCCGGGCAGCGTGGTCGTCGACCTCGCCGGCGAGACCGGTGGCAACTGCGAGTTGACCGAGCCTGGTCAGACCGTCGTCAAACACGACGTCACGATCACCTCGCCGCTGAACCTGCCGGCCACCATGCCCGAACATGCCAGCGAGTTGTATGCGAAGAATCTGTTCGCCCTCATCGACCTGATGCTCGATGAGAATGGCGCGCTCACACCCGATTTCACCGACGAGGTCATCTCCGCGTCGTGTGTCACCAAGGAGGCGGCGGCCTGATGTACACCGAACTTCTGGCGAATATCGCCATTCTGGTCCTGGCCGGCTTCGTCGGCTTCGCGGTCATCTCGAAGGTCCCCAACACCCTGCACACCCCACTCATGTCGGGTACCAACGCGATTCACGGCATCGTCGTGCTCGGCGCGCTGGTGGTGCTGGGCTCTCTGCCCGCCGACGCCGGGTGGGGTGTGCGCATCATCGCCTTCGTCGCGTTGGTCTTCGGAACCCTCAACGTGGTCGGCGGCTTCGCCGTGACCGACCGCATGCTGGGAATGTTCAAGGGTAAGAAGGAGTCCGCCAAGTGAGCGCCGCAATTCTCGCCGCCGAGTCCGGACAGGTCTCCGAGGCACTCGGCTACGGCGTCACCGCCCTCTACATCGTCGCCTTCTCGCTGTTCATCTACGGCCTGATGGGACTGACCGGACCCAAGACCGCGGTGCGTGGCAACTGGATCGCCGCGGTCGGCATGGGGATCGCCATCGTCGCGACGCTGATCGGCGTCTACAACAACGCCGGTGACGCGGGCGTCCCGTCGATCAACTGGATTCTCATCGTCGTCGGTCTGGCTGTCGGTGTGGCGCTGGGTATTCCGCCGGCGCTGAAAACCAAGATGACGGCCATGCCGCAGCTGGTCGCACTGTTCAACGGTGTCGGTGGTGGCACCGTCGCATTGATCGCGTGGGCCGAGTACATCGAGTCCGACGGCTTCACCGCCCTGCACGAGACCCCCGACGTGCATGTCATCGTCGGTTCGCTGTTCGCCGCGATCATCGGTTCGGTGTCGTTCTGGGGTTCGCTCGTCGCTTTCGCGAAGCTGCAGGAACTGCTCAACAAGAATCTGGAGAAGAAGCTCGTCGCCGCCGCGAAGGGTTTCCAGTTCGCCAACATCATCCTGGCCATCGCGGCGATCGCCATCGCGGTCTACATCGGGGTGTCGGCGGACTCCACCTCGGCGACCCCGTGGTTCTGGATCGTCGCGCTGCTCGTCGTGGCCGGTGTGATGGGGCTGTTCGTGGTGTTCCCGATCGGTGGCGCCGACATGCCGGTGGTCATCTCGCTGCTCAACGCGCTCACCGGATTGTCGGCTGCGGCAGCCGGTCTGGCGCTGAACAACCAGGCGATGATCGTCGCGGGCATGATCGTGGGTGCCTCCGGTTCGATCCTGACCAACCTGATGGCCAAGGCGATGAACCGTTCCATCCCGGCGATCGTGTTCGGCTCGTTCGGTGGCGGTGACGAAGGCGGCGCCGGAGTTGCCGGAGCGGCCGGAGGCACCGTCAAGGCCACCTCGGCCGCCGACGCCGCGATCCAGATGTCGTACGCCAACCAAGTGGTCGTGGTGCCCGGATACGGCCTGGCCGTCGCCCAGGCGCAGCACACCGTCAAGGAGATGGCGTCGCTGCTCGAGGCCAAGGGTGTCGAGGTCAAGTACGCCATCCATCCGGTCGCCGGTCGTATGCCCGGACACATGAATGTGCTTCTCGCCGAAGCGGATGTGCCGTACGACGCGATGAAGGAGATGGACGACATCAACGGCGAGTTCGGCCGCACCGACGTCGCCATCGTCATCGGCGCCAACGACGTCACCAACCCGGCTGCTCGCAACGATCCGGGGTCGCCCATCCACGGCATGCCGATCCTCAACGTCGATCAGGCCCGATCGGTGATCGTCCTCAAGCGCGGAATGTCCTCCGGCTATGCCGGTATCGAAAATCCGCTGTTCTACCTCGACCAGACGTCGATGCTCTTCGGTGACGCGAAGAAGTCCGTCGAGTCGATCATCGAGGAACTCAAGGCGCTCTGACACGTTCGTCCTGACAGGCGGCAGGGGAAGTCATCTTCCCCTGCCGCCTGTCTGTGTGTGGTGGAGAGCTTTGTTATCGAGACGAAACGTCGCCGAGGTGGTAGGACGCGACGCTCACACCTACTGTTACTGAAGTGACTGGTGTGACTCAGGTGAAACGGCGGTACCGACGGCTGGCGATCGGTGCCGTCGCCGTTGCATCACTGGGTGGGGTCGTCGTGGCCACGCAGCCGACCGACGACGGTGGCCTGCGACCGGTCGCGGTCAGCGTCGACCCGTCGTCGCTGTACAACTCCGCGCAACAACGATTCGCCGCGGGAGATGTCGCCGGCGGCCTGACGGAGTTGCGGCAGCTACTCACCCTCTCGCCCGGCGACGGCCAATCCCTGGCGCTGCAGGCCATCTGGGCCGACCAGATCGATGACGCGGACTCCGGACGCACCGCCCTGGACCGGCTGACCGTGGTCAACCCGCTGCTGGTGGCGACAGCGCGGCGGGTCATCACCGGGGTCACCGATGCCGCGGCGATCGTGCCGAGTACCGAATCCGCTGCCACGTCCGGGAATCCGGCGATCGTGATCCTCGGTTTCGGGCTCAGTCCGCAAGGGAAGATGGCACCGGAGTTGATCAAACGCCTGGCGGCCGGAAAAGCTCAGGCGCAGGCTGACCCGACGGCTCCGATCGTGGTCACCGGCGGCAAGCCGCAGAACGGCCTCACCGAGGCCGCCGCGATGCGTACCTGGTTGGTGGACAACGGGATCGACGCCTCCCGGATCGTCACCGAGGACCGGTCGGTCTCGACGATGTCCAATGCGCAGAACAGTGCCACCATCCTGGCCGCCCGTGGCATCAGCTCGGTCGTCCTCGTGACGTCACCGAATCACATCCGTCGTGCCGCAGCGGATTTCGCCGCGGCCGGACTTTCGGTCACCGGTGCCGTCACCACACCGACGGACCTGACAAAGTACGCGACGCCGCTGAGCAAGGACAAGCAGACCGGTATCCGGGTGGAGGCCACCCGCGCCGCCGGGCTGCCGGCGTCGCGGCAACCGCTGCTGCCGTCGGATCAACTGCCCGACGTCGGACCGGGCCTGATCGGCGATATCGGCGGCAAGATCCTTGAGCAACTGGGAGTTTCGGGTTCGGCCGGATGAGCTGAGCACGGTGACACCGGCGTCGTGACGCAGCCCACGTCGCCACGGGGTTCGCGGCGATTCTCACGTCGCCGCCTTTTGCGCCGAAACCTTGATGTCACGAGAAATCGGTACCTTCGGGCATATGGGATCAATTGGGGGAATCCGACAACAACATGCGCATACGACCATACGAGACGTGGTCCGCTACGACCTACCGGCATCGATGGTGGTTTTCCTTGTGGCGCTGCCACTTTCGATAGGTATTGCCATCGCTTCCGGTGCGCCGGTGATGGCGGGATTGATCGCCGCGGTCGTCGGCGGCATCGTCGCGGGACTGATCGGCGGGAGCCCGCTGCAGGTATCGGGGCCGGCGGCCGGACTCACGGTGGTGGTCGCCGAACTCGTCGCCAACTTCGGCTGGAAGGTCACCTGCGCGATCACGGTGTGCGCGGGCATCCTGCAGATCATCTTCGGGCTCAGCAGGATTGCCGGCGCCGCGCTGGCGATCGCACCAGTAGTCGTTCATGCCATGCTGGCCGGCATCGGCATCACCATTGCGTTGCAACAGATTCACGTACTGTTCGGCGGTTCGTCATCGAGTTCTGCCGTCACCAACCTGACCGAACTGCCTGATCGGGTCAACCACGCACAGTGGTCGGCGGCCTTCATCGGCTTCCTCGTCATCGCCCTGCTGGTCGGATAGAAGTATCTGCCCGCGCCGATACGGAAGGTGCCCGGACCGCTCGGCGCGATCGTGATCGCCACCGTCGTCGCCGCTGTCACAGGCCCGGACATCCAGCGGATCACGTTGGACGGCAACTTCTTCGAATCCATCAGTCTGCCGGAGCTGCCCACTGACAACTGGTCGGGGTTCGTGCTCGGAGCCCTGACCGTCGCCCTGATCGCCAGCGTCGAATCGTTGCTGTCGGCGGTCGCGGTCGACAAGATGCATGACGGGGTGCGCAGCGACTTCAACTGCGAACTCCTCGGGCAGGGCAGCGCGAACATGCTCTCCGGCGCACTCGGCGGCCTGCCGGTGACCGGGGTGATCGTGCGCAGCACGACCAACGTCAACACCGGTGCCCGTACCCGGTGGTCCGCTGTGCTGCACGGTATCTGGGTGTTCGTGTTCGCGGTCTTCCTCACCGCATTGGTGGAGCAGATCCCGACCGCAGCGCTTGCCGGCCTGCTCGTCGTCATCGGCATGCAGCTGGTGAAGCTCGCGCACATGAAGACCGCACTGCGCACCGGTGACCTGTGGGTGTACGGCGTCACCGTGGTCTCGGTCGTGTTCCTGAGCCTGCTCGAGGGCGTCGCCATCGGGCTCGCACTCGCGGTGGCACTGGTCTTGTGGCGGGTGATCCGCGCCGACATCCATGTCGACGAGATGCCCGACGACACCCACGTCATCCGGATTCGTGGGTCACTGAGTTTCCTGTCGCTGCCGCGGGTCAACAGTGTGCTGCGCCGCATCCCCGACGACGTGCCGGTGACCGTCGAACTCGACACCGACTTCCTCGACCACGCGGCATCGGAGATGCTGGAGGACTGGATTCGGTTGCGCCGCAGTGGAGGTGCGACGGTTCAGATACTCGAACGCGGAAAGGCCCGGCTGGCGGACGCGGCGCAGGCACCACCGAAGCGGCACACCGGTGGCGTGGTGGGGCTGACCCCGTGGCGAAGCCGAGCAACATGGTCCGATTCGCAGGTCGCCGACGTCCCGCCGGCGTTGCGGTCCATCATGGCCGGGGTCACCGAGTATCACCGCGACCACGCCGAGGTGATGCGCGCACACCTGGCCGACGTCGTCGACTACCAACGGCCCGACGGCTTCTTCCTGACCTGTGCCGACTCACGGATCATGCCGAACATCATCACCTCCAGTGGCCCCGGGGATCTGTTCACCGTCCGCAACGTCGGCAACCTGGTACCGTCGGGCGGTTCCGATGAATCCACCGAGGCGGCACTGCAGTTCGCGGTCTCCGAGGTCGGCGTGACGTCGGTGGTGGTGTGTGGCCACTCCTCGTGCGGGGCGATGCGAGCCCTCGCGGCGTCGGAAACCGGCAGCAACCCGGACTCCGCACTGCAGCGCTGGTTGGATCGTGCATTCCCGAGTCTCGCCGCGCAGCGACTCGGGCATCCGGCCGGCCGGGCGGCGGCCGCCCTCGGGTTCGACGACGTCGACCAACTCGCGGTGGTCAACGTCGCCAAGCAGGTCGAGACTCTGACGAGGCACCCGGTCGTCGGGCGTGCAGCGGCCGAGTCGACCCTGCGGATCGTCGGTCTCTACTACGACATTCGCGCCGCGCGGGTCTACGAGGTCACCCAGACCGGCATCCACCTCGCCGGGGTGGGACATCACGTGAAGCCAATGGCCGCCGAAGCTCAACCCGCGTTGGGATAGATGGCGGATACGGCTCGGCCGGCGGTGGACAACCCCGCCGGCCGAGCCCTTCCCTTACCGGTCAAGCCGGTCCGCTCCTTCCGCCGGTCGAGCCGTCCCACCCGCTGGCCGAGCCCGCCCCTTTCCGTTGGCCGACCGGCACTCTACCCCCGTCTCGAGCGGGACCCTTCCCCCGTTGGTCGAGCCGGCCCTTTCTGTTGGTCGAGCCGGTCCGGAGCGATAGCGGAGGACCGTGTCGAGACCTCCGCAACCCGACGACGAAACCGGTCCACCGCCAACCGAACCCACCTCTCGCCGGTCGAGACGGTGAGGAGCGCGAGCGACGAGCCGTGTCGAGACCTCCGCAATCCGACAGCGAAACCGGGCCACCGCCAACCGAACCCACGTCTCGCCGGTCGAGCCGGTGGGGAGCGCAAGCGACGAGCCGTGTCGAGACCTCCGCAACTCGACAGCGAAACCGGTCCACTGCCAACCGAACCCAAGCGTGACAGAACTGACAGCATTCACCCCCAACCGATTCCGCTTCGGAGAAAGTTGTCGGTGGTCGCCGATACACTTGACTCACTTCAGTTGATCCGACCGAGCCGAGGAGGTGAACATCATGGCCGACACAATGATTCAGACCAAGCAGGTTCCAGAACTGTCGATGACCCCCGACGACGCCGCCATGATCGATCACCTCCCCGGCGAAGCCGCCACCGTCCTGGCCCGCTCCCTGCAACGCCAGGAACGACAGGTCATCGCTCGGAAAGTCCTGTCCGCGGCGCGGATCGGGCAGAGCGTCTTCCTCGACATGCTGACCTCGGGCCACGAGATCAACTGCCACACCGACGACGGCGCCGACAAAGCCGCCACCAGCAAGATATCGACAGGCCTTGGAGTCTCAGTCCCCAAAGCCAAAGCCTGGATGGCATTGAGCTCTGTGCTGTCGACGCTCCCGACGGTGACCGCAGCGTTCCTCGACGGTGACCACTCGTTGGAACGCATCCGCATCATCGCCGACGAGATCGTCGTCCTCTCCGACGACGACGTCCGCGCCTTCGCCGAAACCCGCGCATTGGAGATCGCCGAACGTAATCAGGCCGATCCGACCCTGCGGGATCAGGTCGCCGAGATGGTGATCGCGCTGGACCCCGATGGTGCCGCAGACCGGCGAGAAGACGCGGCCGAACGTGACCAGAATGTGCGGGTGCGGCGAGACACCAACGGGCACTGCAACATCTCCGTCTACGCGCCCGGGGAGATGGGCGCGCACCTCGCGGCACGCATCGCGAAGATGATCAACGTCCGCATCTGCACTCGTGATCCGCGTCGCCGCGGTCAGCAGCGGGTCGCGGCGTTCGCCGAGATCCAAGGACTGCCCGGCGCGCATCTGTCGTGTGAGTGCGGACTCGACGACTGCCCGCGCGCGGTGCCGTTGCCGGAGGAACCTGCCGATCTCGACCCGGCCGGCGATCTACCGCATGATGTTGATGCTGATCGCGCTGCGCAACTGGACTTCTCCGAGAGCGACACCATTGACAACGCCGATGCAGGCGCCGAGGGCGAGGATGAATCGGCAGACTCGGACGACGACACCGACGCGCAGCTGCTTCTGGATCTGGCCATCGATCCGGTCGGGCAGCGCGAAGCCCGGCTGGCGGGCTTCGGGGTGATCGATGATTCCCATGCCGCTCACCTGATTCGGTTGGGGCTGGTCGAGGTCTTGGAGTTCCCCGGGCTGGAGATCCCGCGCACCGCCGGCATCGTGACCTCGTTGGATCGGGTACCCGCAGCCTGGCGCCGCCCCGACATCCCGTTCCCCGCAACGCCGATTGACCCGAGCGGGCACGGCGGCTACCTCACCCCACCGAAGGGTGCGTTGACGTATCGGATACCGGCGTGGTTGCGGGAGAAGATCATCGAGTTGGATGGCACCTGCCGGTACCCCCATTGCGGTCGGCCGGCCAGTGAATGCCAGATCGATCACGTGGTGAAGTTTGTGCACCGCGATCCGAAGACCGGTGGTTGGACCGTGGAGTTCAACCTGATGCCGTTGTGCATCGCGTGCCATCAGCGAAAACATATGGGGTTGTTGATCCCCACCATGCTCACCGATCGGGCTGTGGTGTGGCGAGACCCGGTCACCGGGGAGACTATCACCACGTATCCGCGGTAAGAGGCCGGCTTCGGCCTGCCTCCGGGTGGTGCTGCGCTGCAACCGCTTTCCAGCTCCATGTTGCGAGGTCTCGAGGCCCGTCGCCCAGGGGCTCCTCGCTCCTCGACCGGCGGATGGGTGGCGTGACCTCGTGTCCGGGGAAACCATCACCACGAATCCGCGGTAAGAGGCTGGCTTCGGCCTGCTGTCGGGTGGTGCTGTGCTGTGATCGGGTTCCAGCGTCGTGTTGCGTGGTCTCGAGGCTCGTCGCCCAGGGGCTCCTCGCTCCTCGACCGGCGGATGGGTGGCGTGACCTCGTGTCCGGGGAAACCATCACCACGAATCCGCGGTAGGCGGCTGGCTTCGGCCTGCTGTCGGGTGGTGCTGTGCTGTGATCGGGTTCCAGCGTCGTGTTGCGTGGTCTCGAGGCTCGTCGCCCAGGGGCTCCTCGCTCCTCGACCGGCGAATGGGCGGCGGCGGCTCGACCGGGGGTGGGCGGCTCGACCGGCGGGATGCGGCGGCTCCGACGGCGCGCCGACAGCTCGGTGGGTTCATTCGGGTGAACGGACGCCGATCGGGCGTCGGTGCGGCCACCCCCTAGGATGGCCCGCATGACCATTCGGGGTGGCTATGACGTGGACCTGCGCTCCCTGATCGATGTGTTGGGGACCAATCTCTACTCGAATCCAGGCGTTTACGTCCGCGAACTACTGCAGAACGCGATCGACGCACAGACCGTGGCCGGAAAGTCGACCAGCGCCATCGACATCGACGTCGATGGCGACACCTTCACACTGACGGACCGGGGAACGGGGATGTCGCCCGACGTCATCGGTGACCTGCTCGGCACCATCGGTCGCAGCTCCAAACGCGACGAGCTCGGATTCTCCACCGAGGACACCATCGGCCAATTCGGTGTCGGCATGCTCAGCGCGTTCCTCGTCGCCGACGAGGTAGCGGTCGATTCGCTTGCGCCGGGTCACCCGCCGGTGCGATGGACGGGATCGATGACCGGGTCGTTCGAGGTCGATGCCGGACACCGGACCGAACCGGGGACCACCATCACCCTTCGGGTCCGGCGAGGTTCGGACAAGTGGGTGAGTGCCGATGCCGTGCGATCCCTCGCCACCGAATACGCGGGTCTGCACCCGACTCCCATCCGGGTCAACGGTGAGCCACTCACCATGCCGGCCAACCCCTTTGGACCTGGCACGAACGCCGGTGACCTCGCTGCCCGTCGAATCGGGTTCTGCCAGGACGAATTCGGCTTCACGCCGCTCGAATCGTTCGAGGTGGAGGTCGGGCAGGCCGGACTGCGCGGCGTCGCGTTCGTGCGGCCGGGATCATCCGGCACGTCCCACCGGTCCGGCCATCGATGTTATGTGAAGGGTCTGGCCGTCGGTGATGTCCCGGACCTGCTGCCCGACTGGGCCTACTTCGTCCGACTGGTCGTCGACGCGTCGGCGCTCTCGCTGACCGCATCTCGCGAGGGCCTGGTCAAGGACGAACTGTTCACCGAGGTGCGGGACAGCCTGGCCGCCCAGGTCCAGGAGTGGTTGATCGGCCTGGGCACCAACACCTCGGTGCGTGAACGCTTCCTGTCGGTACACGAGATGGGCATCAAGGCGATCGCCACCGGCACACCGGAGCTCCTACGGTTCGTCGACCGGCACTGCCTGTTCGAGACCAACTTCGGTGCGATGGCTCCGTCGGCCTTCCGGGCCAGGTTCACCACGATGCGGTACACGGCGAGCGTCGACGACTTCCGGGTGCTCGGCGACATCCTCGCCCACCGCGGCGTCGGACTCATCAACGCCGGACACGCATTCGAGTCGGGTGTTCTCCGAGAGTTGGTGCGCGCCAACCCGGATCTGTCCTGCGAGGTGATCGGCCAGGAGTATCTGCTCAATACGATCGCCACCCCGACACCCGACGTCCGCGACGAGTATGCCCGCCTCCTCGACGCCGCCCGCACCGCGCTCCTCCGGTTCGGATGCCGCGTGGAACTGGGCTCCTTCGAGCCGGAAACCCTTGCCTCGCTGCTCATCACCGACGACTCGGCGCAACTGGCCAACGATCGTGCGCAGATGCTCGCCGAGGTCGACGGCGAACCCGACGTCTGGCTGTCGGCGCTGTCCTCCCTGGAGGACGACGCCCCCGCCGTCGACACCCGGCCGGCGTTGGTGCTCAACACCGGTAATCCGCTGATCAAACGCCTCAACCACATTGCGGACACCACGGTGCAGGGCGCGGTCCTGCGAACCCTGTACGGACAGGCCGCCATCCGCACCCGACGACCGGTTCGCGGTTCGGTGGCCGCCGAGGTCGACGATGCCCTGACCACCCTCGCCGAACTCGCCACCCGAACGGAGAAGTCTTGACCCTCGACGCCGCCGACGATCTGAACCAGTTCCGCAGCGACCTCTGGTACGCCCGCTACGGTGACCCCCGGTTCGGATACGAGGACTTCACCCCTTTTCCCTCACTGATCGCCCGCGCCGACGCGATCGGCGATCCGTACTGGATGTTCTATGCACGCCTGGAGGCGGTTGCCTCGGCTCAGTGGTCGGGCCGGCTGACCGATGTCCTCACCCTGTCCGCCTGGCTGCTTCGTGAGATCGACACGAAAGGCCCTGCACTGGAACTGGATTCCGACGACATCGCCACCCTGCACATTCGCCTGACCGGACTCGTCGAGCAGATCGACGAACTGCCGCAGATGAGTGTGGAACAGATCCACGCGCTCACCGACGACTGGGCCCGGCGCGCCACCGCCGACGGGCACGAGGCGGCATCGGTGGTGCGTCTGACCCAGGCGAGAATGGCCATGTACCAAGGAGATCCGGATCGCGCCATCGAGATGCTGGCCGATGCGCAGTATCTCGCGGCACCGGAGAACACCTGCGCGGCAGGGGCCCGGGCGGAGATCGCCGAACTGTACGCCCGGATGGGTCGCGACGAGTTGGCCATCGCCCTCGTCGAGGCCGATCTCGTCGACGACGGGAATCGCTGCAACTTCTTTCCCGCCGAAACCTACGCACCGCTCATCGTGCCCTACGCCCGGCAGGGCCGCCGGGGCGACGTGATCCGGGCGGCCCGCGCGATCGACGAGGTCTACGGTCGACTGCCGCAACCACCCGCCACCGTCGCCGACGCGATCGTCGGGTTGCTGCTCGTCGACGAACTCGCCGCGGCACACGAACTGGCGGTGCGCCGCATTGACGACCTCGTGAATCCGTACAGCCCGATGGAGGAGCTGCGCAAGGCGGCAGCGCTGGCGGCCACCTTCGCCTCGCTCGCTGCGGTCGACCCGGATACCACGGTGCCGCAACGACTGTCGCTGTCAGAGCCGCCGCAGAAGCGGCCGGTGGCCGAGCTCGCCGACGACCTCGCCGGGCGGGCCCGCGCATTGGCCGCCCGGTTCGACGTCCGCAACCACAGCACCGTCGTCTCCGAGCAGACCGAGATGGTGCTGGCGATTCGGGCGACGGGGCACCCCGCCGCCGACGTCATCCCGGTCTCCAGGCGCGACGCGCGTGGCCTGCTGTCGGGGATATTCGCGTTCCGCAACTCCTCCATGCGTCGCGCCGAGGAATGTGCCCGACGGTTGCGAGACCATCTCGACGAACTCGATCCCGTCGATGTGGTGCAGGCGGAGAACCACTTTGCCTGGGAGGAGCGCGGGAATCCCGAGACGGCGATCGCCGCACTGCATGCCGCGGCCGATCGTGCTGTCGCGGTGGGCCGTCCGCATTGGGCGGTGCAGTCACGCCTTCTCGCCACCGCGCTGGCCATCGAATCGGGGTCCGCCTCCCGCGAGGACCTCGACGATTTCCAGGGTCCCGATCCGAGTTGGGAACCGCAACGACAGGCCAATATCTGGAAGGTGGCAGCCATGGTCTTCGCGAATCTCGGGGACCGCGACCGGGCGATGGACTCCGTCGATCGAGCCCTGAACGCGCTCGGGGACCCGGACGAGGCGAAGGCACTGACCGACGAGGACGACTCGCCGGTGAGCGATGCATGGACGATACGCTCGGGTTTGTTGCGGACGCGCGCGAATCTGCGCAACGCCGCCGGGCAGGACGCCGGTGGGGACAGTGATGCCGCGGTCGTCGCCGCGCGTCGCGCGTTGGCCACGGCCGCCACTCCGGATCAACGACTCGAAGCCGGCACCGGCCTCGTCGAGGTGCTTCGCTCGGCCACGGCCGAACAGCAGCAGACCGATCTCCAGGGGGCGTTGCCGCTGCTCGACGAGGCGCTGGCCCACTCGCGCTATGTGCAGCGCGCCGAAGTGCTGATGTACCGGCACCAGATCCGTGCGGCCACAGGTGATCTCGACGGTGCCATCGATGACGCCGAGCAGGCACAGGCCGTGCTCACCGTGGAAGGCCTCGCCCACCCGGCCGACGCGGTGGCCATCGATCTCGCGGGCACCATGCTCGACCGCGGAGACGATCCGCGGTCGGTGCTCGATATCGCGGTGCCGGCCACCGAGCGGCTGCTCTCACATGATGACCTGGAATCTGCGGATCGCGGGCGTCGTGTCATCGCCACGGCCCAAGCGCGCGCCGGGCTGCACACCGAGGCGGTCGCCACGATCTCCGCGGTCATCGATGCGCTGGCCGACGACACCCCCGCCGCGATCCGGGCCTCCATGCTGCGGTTCCGGGCCGACGAGAACGATCTGGTCGACCTCGACGACGCGGCGGGAGCCGATTACACCGCTGCGGCAGTGCTTTTCGAGGAGGCCGGCGAATCACTTGACGCCGCTGATGCGTTGCGGGGCGCGGGTGCGGCCGCCTTCTACATCGGTGATCACGCCACCGCCGAAGCGCGGTTGGCGCGGGCCGGGCATATCCTCGCGACCCTGCCCGATGACGTCGACACCGTCGCCCTGCGCGTGCGGGTCGACCTGGTGATCGCCGATGTTCGCAAGTTCTCCGACCCCGACGGTGCACGCAACCTCATCGACGGGGCGAAAGAGTTTGGCGCAACCAATGACTGGACGCCCGTCGTGGTGGCCGCATGCCGCATCGGCGCCCGACTCGAACATGAACAGGGCAACACCGCGCGGGCGCTCGCCCATCTCGACGAAGCCCTCGTGCATGCGCCCGACGATGAGAACCTACTCGGGTTCCGCGAGTACATCGTGGAGTCCCAGAACGGCGAGTAGCGCCGAACGGGTCAGAACATGATTGCACGGAAGTGCGTGATCAACCGGTCGCCGTCGATCAGGTGGAATGCGATCCCCGGCGGCTGACCACGGTTGATGATCTCGGTGCCCTCGAATGGCAGGTTCAGCGTGGAGGCCACACCCGGTGCGATGCACAGCGGTCGGTCGGCGAACCGGGTGACGCATGCCGAATGGGCGTGACCGCAGACGAATCCGACGATGTTCGGGTACCGCACCACGAGCTCGGCGAGACGTTCCTCGCCCGTCTGACGAATCGTGTCCATGAACGTCATACCGATCGTCACCGGAGGGTGATGAAACGCCACCAGCACGCGGGTGTCCGGCGGCGCCGCCTCGATCTGTACCGACATCCAGGCGAGGGTGTCGTCGTCGAGGTAGCCGTCGTTGCGGCCGGGGATGGAACTGTCGACCGACAAGAGCAGGACGTCGTCGACGAGCAGCGACGAGTTGATGGCGCTGGTGGTCCGTTCTCCGACGAGTTCGGCGCTGAAGTTGCCGCGCTCGTCGTGATTGCCCGCGGTGATGAGCATCGGCAGGGGCGAGTCCAGCACGCGGTAGGCCTCGACGTACTCACTGGGACTGCCCTCGTCGGCGACGTCGCCGGTCACCAGGAGGACATCGAGTCCGTCGGCGCGTGCGTTGATGTATCTCAGGGCCGACTCGATACGGGCGCGGTTGAACCGCGTCCCATTGAAGTGAAGGTCGCTGATGTGGGCGACAACGAACACACGAGCTCCTTGGTCCTCGACTCACATGAGGCTAACGGTATGACCTGGTGCGGGCACGCCGAGGGTCGGGCGACACCCGTAGTGCGATATGGACAACCTGCCGACATTGACAGTGGTGTGGCTCACTGTCAGAGTTGGCCGATGGTCCGACGACGACGCGCGAGCGACACCTTCGCTGGTCGGACCGCGATCGTCACCGGGGGTGGGTCGGGGATCGGCGCGGCATTCACGACGGCACTGGCCGTCGCCGGCGTCGACGTCGTGTGCACCGACGTCGACCTCGCCGCCGCGCAGCGGGTCGCCGAGGCGTGCGCCGCGCTACCCGGCACCGTCGGCGCCGCACACCTCGACGTGACCGATGCGGCGGCCGTCCGCGGGATCGTCGACTCGGTGGTCGAGAGCCATGGGCACCTCGATCTGATGTTCAACAACGCCGGAATCGCCCTCGGCGGCAACACCGAGATGCTGACGCCGCAGCAGTGGGACACCGTCGTCGACGTCAACATCCGAGGGGTCATCCACGGCGTCGCGGCGGCCTATCCGCACATGATCCGGCAGGGATCGGGGCATATCGTCAACACCGCGTCGATGGCCGGGCTGACCGCAGCCGGGCTGTTGACCAGCTATGTGATGAGCAAGCATGCGGTGGTGGGGCTGTCGCTGGCGCTGCGCACGGAGGCGGCCGCGCACGGCGTCGGGGTGCTGGCCGTGTGTCCGGCTGCGGTGGAGACACCGATGCTCGACGCCGACGGTGTCGGCGGCTTCGATGGACGCACGTATTACCTGTCCGGACAGGGGATCTCGACGCCGTACCCGGCGGCACGGCTGGCTGCGGAGACACTCGATGCCATCGCCCGCAATCGCCCACTGCTGGTGGTGCCCGTCCAGGCGCGGATGGCGTGGCGGTTCTCCCGGCTCGCACCGGGGCTGATGCAGACGATGGCCGCGAGGTTCGTTGCCGGACAACGGAAACGGCAGGGTCTGTAGGGATCGCGAAGGTTCGATCGCGGCACGGGCGGGCATGATGGCGACACTTCTGCAGTATTTGTCGCTGTCGCGGAGACATGGCGACACTTGAGCCGGTCACCTACGAGACGCCGCAATGGATTCCTCGGCTCGACGAGGGGTACCGGCGCAGCTCACGCAGGGCCGACCCTACTCGGCTGCCGTTGTCCCCGGACATCGCCGACCTGGACATCGCCGTGCCCGCCGATGTTCGCGCCGACATGGAGCATGCCGGGCATGAGGTCGCGCGATTCGATGCCGAACTCGGCGGTGAGATCGCGCCGTTCGCCGCGGTGTTGTTGCGATCGGAGTCGGCCGCCAGTTTGCGCATCGAGAATCTGACGGCGTCGGCTCGATCGATTGCCGAGGCCGAGTTGCCCGGCGGGCGGGGCAAGGCGAACGCCGAGTCCATCGTGGCGAACACCGCAGCACTGGTGGCAGCGGTCGCGTTGTCGGATTCCCTTGATGCCGAAGCGATTCTGTCGATGCACGCCGCGCTGATGCGCAACGAGCCGCGCCATACACCGGGGAGGTGGCGGACCGAGCAGGTCTGGATCGGCGGTGGGAACAGTCCGATGTCGGCGACGTTCGTACCGCCCGACCATTCGCGGGTGCCGGCGGCCATCGACGACCTTCTCGCATTCATCCGGCGCGATGATCCGCCGGTTCTCGCCCACATTGCGGTCGCGCATGCGCACTTCGAGACCATCCATCCCTTCACCGACGGAAACGGCCGGACCGGACGCGCCCTGGTACAGGCGATGCTGCGTCACAGGGACCTCACTCGTCGGGTCACCGTGCCGGTGTCCGCCGGGCTGCTCGCCGACACCGATGCGTACTTCGCCGCCCTGACCGCATTTCGGCATGGTGACCTCGTGCCGATCGTGCAACGGTTCACCGACGCGAGTATCCGCGCCGTCGGCAACGGTCGGCAGTTGGTGACGGAGTTACGCGACATCCGTGAGCGCTGGGGTGAGAGCATCACGGCACGCAAGGATGCGGCCGTGTGGCGGGTTGCCGACCTGCTGGTTCGTCGTCCCGTCGTCAATGGTGTCGTGCTGCGCGATGAACTCGGTATCTCGACGGACCATCCGCGACGTCACGTGGGACCGCTGCTCGATGCCGGGATCGTCGTCGAGTTCACCGACCGGTCCAGGAATCGCGCGTGGCGCGCGCCGGAGGTCCTCGATGCCCTGGACGCCTTCGCCGAGCGGGCCGGCCGGCGCGGCTGAACCGATCACCCCAGCGTGCGTTCCAGGAGTCTCTCCAGCTCGACGAAGTGATACTCGGCCGCATCGTGGTTGTACATCGGGGTGTCGGCCATCGTGTATCCGTGCGGCGCACCGGGATACACGGAGGTGTGATGGGTGACGCCTACCGAGGTGAGCGCATGTTCCAGTTTGGCGATCGCCTCCGGATCCATCGACCGGTCGTGGTCGGCGTGGATCGCCAGGATCTCGGCGGTGACGGTGTCCAGGTGCAGATGCGGGCTGTCCGGATCGTCGGTGACCAGTCGCCCGGTGTGGAACATGCCGACCGCGGCCACGTCATCGGGCCGGGTTGCCGCCGCCAGCAGGGCCAGGCGTCCGCCCATGCAATAGCCGGTCACCGCAACGGGTCCCGAAGCCACACGCGGAAGTGCGTGCAGTGCATCCAGATACGCCTCGATGTCACCCGTGGCCAGATCGGGGGTCAGATCACGCACCCGCGGCATCGCCTCGGCCATGAACGCCGCTCGGGCGTCGGCATCCGACAGCGGCTCTGACGGGGAGGTCTGCGCGGCGGTGCCGCTGCGGTAGAAGACGTTGGGTACCAACACGACGTATCCCCAGGAGGCGATGCGGTCGGCCATGGCGCGGGTCTGTGGGCGCAACCCGATGGCGTCGATGAAGAACAACACGCCCCGCCGGACGGACCCGTCCGGCGCGGAATCCGGGCGTGCCACATAGGCTTCGGCTGTGCCGTCGGGCATGGCCAGGGTGATCATCTCGCCGGTTGGTGCGGACATCGATGTCTCCTTTCGAACGGTGATGTGAACCGGGAGGTCAGAGATCCCCGGGAAGTTTGTCGCGCCGGATACCGCGCCAGCTGGGATGGCGAAGGTGGCCGGTGCTGGTCCAGTCCATGAATCGCACCTCGCCGACAATCTTGGGGAGCACCCACACGGCGTTGGCCGCGACCGGACGGTCGATCTTGTCCAGAAATGGTGAGCGACTGATCGTCAGCGGCTCGAGTTCCTCGGCAAGAGACGACAATTGGGCTTCGGTGAACCCGGTTCCGACCCGGCCGACATACCGGAGCCCGGTCTCCTCGGGCAGGCCGAGCAGCAGCGAACCGATCGTATGTGAACGGTTGCCACGCCCCGGTCGCCAGCCGCCGATGACGACCTCGATGTCACTCCAGTTCTTGTGCTTGAGCCACGACGACGATCGCTTACCCTGCTGATACACCGACGAACGACGTTTGGCCACAACGCCTTCCATCTGATGTTCGCGACTGTACTCGGCGGCCACCGCACCCGGACCCGGCAACAGCGGTGGCACCTCGACGTAGCGCGAATGACGGAAAGCGGGCGCGAGTTCCTCGAGGAGCTCGCGCCGCTGCGACCACGGCTTGCGCAGCAACGACGTTCCGTTCAGATACAGCACGTCGAACAGATACAGCTTAAGGGTGTAGTCCGCGTCGGTGGCGTTACGTCCGGCGAGGAGGGTGAAGTTGGTGCGGCCCGACGAGTCCAGCGCCACCACCTCGCCGTCGAGAACCGCGTCGATGAGACCGAGATCATCGGCGATGGAGGCGAGTTCGGGAAAGTCCTTGGTCATGTCGAGGCCCGAACGCGACGTCAGGCGGAACTCGCCACCGATCGAGCGGATGAGCAGCCGGTACCCGTCCCACTTGCCTTCGAATGCCCACTTCTCGTTGTCGAGGCCGTCGATCGGCTCGTCGGTGGCCAGCATCGGCCGTGGATCACGCAGGCTGTCCGGGAGGATCGGGCGCGGTTCGTCGCTCATCAGGTGGGCGAGCCAGTTCTTGTCGCCGGTGCGGATCAGCGCGTAGCGGCCCTGGATGCGATCGCCCTTGAGTCGCACGATGATCTCGTCGGCGCGCCACTTCTCGGTCTCGAAGGTGCCCCGATCCCAGATCTCCACATGCCCGCCGCCGTACTCGCCTGTCGGGATGTCACCGGCGAAATCGGCGTAGTCCAACGGGTGATCCTCGGTCTGCACGGCGAGCCGATTCTGGTCGGAATCGGTCGGCAGATTCTTCGGCACCGCCCAACTGACCAGCACCCCATCGTGTTCGAGGCGGAAGTCGTAGTGCAGCCGGCGGGCGTGATGCTCCTGGATCACGAAGATCGGCTCCGCCGCGGCGGTGTCGGTCGACTGGGCGCGACGCCGGGCCGTGTTCTCGTCGCCGAACGGTTCGGGGGTGGCCGACGAGTCACGCTTGCGCCGGTAATCGCGCAGGTTGATGACCTGGCCGGAACGCGGCGTGTCGCCGTCCGTGCCGCCGCCCGTGTCGGCATCATCCGCGTCGTCGTCATCGTGGTGGCCGGCGACGGTGCTGTCGGCATCGTCGTACGGGTCGTCGAGTCCGTCGAGCAGGTCGCCGTCCTCCTCGACGCGCTCGAGGACGTCGGTGTAGAGCAGTTGAGTGATGTCGCGGTCGGCGAGTTCGGCCCAGGTGCGGGGCGCGGCCACCCACGGCTGTTCGCGGCCGCGCAACGAATACGGTGAGAGTGTGGTCTTGGATGCGCTGTTCTGACTCCAGTCGATGAAGATCTTGTTGTCGCGCTTGGCCTTCGACATCGACGCGGTGATCGCGTCGGGATGCTCCCACTCCAGCGTCGACGCGACCCGGTGGGCGACCTTGCGCGCCGAATCCGGCGAGACCGGCGTGTTGAACCGGCCGTACACGTGAATTCCCTTGCCGCCGCTGGTCACCGGATAGCAGGCGATTCCGACGTCGTCGAGCATCTCGCGGACGGCGCCGGCCACCTCGGCGACCTCACGCAGCGGCACACCGGGACCGGGGTCGAGATCGAAGACGACCCGATTGGCCTTGCACGCATCCGGGGCGTCGGCGGGTCCGTGCTCGGGAAGCCGCCACTGCGGTGTGTGCAGTTCCAGGGCGGCCATCTGCGCCAGCCACACCAGGGTCGCGGGGGAGTCGGCGATGACGTACTCGATGATCCGGCTGCTGTGTTCGACGCCGTGCCGACTCACCCAGTCGGGTACCCCTTCGGGCACCGTTTTCTCGAAGAAAGGTGTCGAATCCACACCGTTGGGCCAGCGTTTCCGGGTGATCAGACGGCGTGCGAGATGCGGCAGCATGACGTGCGCGATGCGTGCGTAATAGTCGATGACATCGAATTTGCGGGTCCCGGTCTGCGGGTAGAGGACCTTGGACAGATTGGTCACCGTGATCGTGCGACCGTCGACCTCGAGGCTCTGTCCACCCACCATGAACCAAGCGTGCCACGTCGATCTGTTGTGCGCGGCAGGCCGCGGACGCCGTCGGGGGATGGCACAATGGCGACCATGCGCTCGATATGGAAGGGCGATCTGAGCTTTGGCCTGGTGAACGTGCCCGTCAAGGTGTACTCCGCCACGGAGAGTCACGACCGCAAGTCCTATCAGGTCGACTCGTCCGACGGCACCCGCATCCGCTATCGGCGGGTGCGTGAGGGCACCGACACCGAGGTGGAGTTCTCCGACATCGCCAACGCCTACGAGTCGTCGGCGGGGGACACGGTGATTCTCACCAAGGACGACCTGTCGTCGCTGCCGGTGCAGAAGAGCCCGGAGATCTCGATCCTGGAGTTCGTCCCTGTCGATCAGGTCGATCCGATCTACTTCGACAAGCCCTATTACCTCGAGCCGTCCTCGAAATCCCCGAAGGCGTATGTGCTGCTCGCGAAGGCGCTGGCCGAGACCGAGCGCCTGGCGATCGCGTCGTTCACGTTGCGCAACCGGACGCGGATGGCGGCGCTGCGCGTGATCGAGCCCGGTGTGATGACCCTGCAGACGCTGCTGTGGCCCGACGAGGTCCGCACTCCCGACTTCGGTTTCCTCGGCGAGGACATCGAGATCCGGGATCAGGAACTGCAGATGGCGTCGTCGCTGATCGACTCGATGGCCCAGGACTACGACCCGAGCGAGTTCTCCGACACCTACCAGGAGGAGTTGAGCAAGCTCATCGACGCCAAGGCCGGCGGTGAGCAGGCCTTCCCCGAGTCCGACGACGACTCCGAGACCGACGAGGACTCCGAGGTCGCCGACCTTCTCGCGGCGCTGCGGGCGTCGGTGAAGGACCGGTCGGCCGATACCGACGGGGACGAGGCGCCCGCGAAGAAGGCCCCGGCCAAGAAGGCCGCCGCGAAGAAGGCGCCCGCCAAGAAAACCCCGGCGAAGAAGACCGCGGCCAAGAAGGCGCCCGCCAAGAAGGCCTCCCGGCGGGCGAGCTGACCGGCGCGAGGGTGTGCCGCGGTGGTGGTGCCGCGGAGGTTGCGCCGGCCCGGCGCCCGGAAATCGACTGTCCTGATCCGAACGTGTGAGGCAAGCTCGTGAGGTGAGTTCCTCGGTGTCCACCTCGTCGCTGCCCCGGGTGCTGCGCCCGTTCTCCGGTGCCCAGTACCGGCGGCTGGTGTTCGGGTTGATGCTGGCGTTGTTCTCCGACGGCGTGTGGACCGTGACGGTGGTGTGGCAGGTCATCGAGATCGGCGGCGGCCCCGGGCAGGTGTCGTTGGCGTCGGGCCTGGCGGCCACCGGCATGGTGATCTCGACGCTGTTCGGAGGCGTACTCGCCGACCGCGTCTCCCAGCGGTCGATCATCGTCGGCCTCGAGATCGTCAAGATGATCGCGTTCGGCATGGTGGCGATCTGCGCACTCACCGGGGTGCTGACGTTGCCGATCGTGGTGATCGCCGCGATTCTCGGTGGCATCACCACCGGCATGTACTACCCGGCGTACTCGGCGCTGTTGCCGGCGATCGTCGAACCCGCACAGCTGCAGGCGGCCAACGGAATCGAGGGAATCGCGCGGCCGGTGCTGTTTCAGGCGGTGGGCCCGATGGTCGCCGGTGCGGTGATCTCGGTGGCCGCCCCGGCGCAGGCGTCCATCATCGCCGCGATCGCGAGTGTCGGTGCGGCACTGTGCTATCTGCTGATGCGGCCGGTCGCCGTCCGTCGCGACCCGGCCACCCTGCGTGGTCCGGTGGTCCGTTCGGTGCTCACCGACCTGGCCGAGGGATTCGTGTACATGTGGCGCACGCCGTGGCTGTGGGCGACGCTGTTCTTCGCGACCGTGCTGGTGCTGGCCACGATGGGACCGATCGAGGTGCTCATCCCGTTTGCCTTGCGCGAGCGGGTGAATGGTGGGGCCGGCGATCACTCGCTGGTGCTCGCGGCATTCGGTGTCGGGGCCGCTGTGAGTTCGTTCGTGTTCGCGTCGATTCCGATGCCGCGCCGATATCTCACTCTGATGTTCGGCATCTGGAGTCTGTCGTCGGTGCCGCTGGTGCTGATGGGTGTGGCCGAACACACCTGGGTGTTCATCGTCGCCGGATTCCTCACCGGCATCCTGTACGACGGCCCGATGGTGTTGTGGGGCACGCTGTTACAACGTCGGGTGCCGCCGGCGCTGCTGGGCCGGGTGGCCAGCCTCGACTTCTTCGTCTCGGTGGTGCTGATGCCGGTGTCGATGGCGCTGGTCGCTCCGGTCAGTCACGCGATCGGCGTGACCACCACCTTCGTGCTGTGCGGACTCATCCCGGTCCCCGTCGCCGTCGGGTTCTATCTGGCCGCCCGGCTCTGGCGTGACGAGGTGGCTCATCCGCTCACCGACGAGGCGCAGGCGGTTGCGGCGGCGGTGGTGCATGACGAGATGACCGGTGCGGCGTTCGTCGAGCCGAATACCGTCGAGCCCGATACTGTTGTGTCACAGGAGGATCGGGACGACCCGCCCGCCGCGCCCTGAGTTTCTGCGGCACCCCGGATCAGTCGTCGGTGAGGTGCTCGGCGGCGGATCGGGTGATCTCCTCGGTCAGTGCCGACAGCAACGGCGAGGCGAGTTTCCAGTACTGCCAGAAGAGCGGGACCTCGACGCGCCGGTCGGTGATGGTCACCAGCCTGCCGTGATCGAGTGCGTCGGCGATCTGGACGCGCGGTGTCAGGCCCCATCCCATCCCGAATTCGATGGCGCGGTGGTACTCGGTGGATGCCGGGATGTAGATCGCGGGCGGATCGCTCGGTATCCGGGTGAGCAGACGCAACGCCTCGCGTTGCAGGTTGTCGCGCCGGTCGTAGTGCACCATCGGGGCCCGCGCCAATGCGGCATCGGTGGGGCCCTGCGGCATCCAGCGGGCGAGGAATCCGGGTGTGGCGACCGGGATGTAGCGCATCGAGCCGAGCGGCTGGGTGTGGCAGCCGCGGATGCGATCGGGGAGTGAGGTGATGGCGCCGAGCACCTCGCCGCTGCGCAGGTAGTCGGAGTTGCGGCTCTCGTCGTCGCGGATCACCTCGACCGCACCCGGATTCGAGTGATGAAAACGCGCCAGCGCCGGCAGCAGCCAGGTGGCCAGCGAATCGGCATTGGCGGCGATCGGCAGATGGATCAACTGCGGTGCGGCGGCCGGGTCGTCGGGCGGGTGGTCGCCGGAGGTTGAGCCGACCAGCTCTTGCTCCGCCTCGGTGCGCAGCAACTCCCACTGTCGGGCCAGCCGGATCACGATCTCGCCGTCGCGGGTGGCCTGCACCGGCTTCGTCCGTCTCAGCAGGACACGTCCGACGCCGTGCTCCATCGCCTTGATGCGCTGACTGACCGCCGACGGTGTGATGTGCAGGGACCGGGCGGCGGCCTCGAAGGTTCCCCCACGCAGTACCGCCGACAGCGTCTCCAGACCGTCCGGTTCCAACTCCACATAAGTGATTCTAATGATTCCTGAAAAAGATTCGCTGTACGCGGGTTCGGCGCGCTCGTAGCGTCGAAGACATGAGCGCATTCTGGATGCCGGCCCTGGCCGGATTACTGACCGGAGCGGGTCTGATCATCGCGATCGGCCCGCAGAACGTCTTCGTGTTGCGGCAGGGGGTGCGCCGAGCCCACGTGGCCCAGGTGGTGGCGGTGTGCGCGGTGTCCGACGTCGTGCTGATCACCGCGGGCGTCGCCGGATTGGGTGCCCTGGTCAGCGCACATCCGACGCTGATCACCGTGGCCACACTCCTCGGCGGCGCCTACGTGATCGTGCTCGGACTGATGGCCGCCAAGCGCAGCCTGCGCAGCGGCACCGGGATGACCACCGATACCGGCGAGGCGGCGAACACGTCGCGCTGGATGGCCATCGGTACCGCCCTGGCACTTACCTGGCTCAACCCGCACGTCTACCTCGACACCGTGCTGACCATGGGCGCGATCGCCAACGGACATGGAAACGGCAAGTGGGCCTTTGCCATCGGCGCCTGCATGGCGAGCATCCTGTGGTTCACCATCCTCGGTGGGGGAAGCCGGCGGATGGCTCCCCTGTTCGCGAAACCGCACGCGTGGCGCATCCTCGACGCCGTCGTCGCCGTCATCATGATCGGTATGGGCGCCGCGTTGATCGCGTCTGTGTGACACGCGCACCCCGATGCCTGCCCTGGTGTCACCGCCCTGGTGCCCCGGCACTGGGGCCACCGCCCCGATGTCCTGCCCCGGTGTCCTGCCCCGATGTCACGCTGTTCGTCGATGCCGTGGTGTGATCGGTGCGCACACCATCATCGAGGCAGGAGGTCGACGATGACCGCAGGCGCCGGACGCGAACGTCAGAACGAGATCTACACCGCCGGTATCCATAACCGTCGGCCGGTCGTGCCGACCGACTTCGCCGAACTCGAACGCCGCGCCCGCAAGGCGATGTCGGAACGGGCATGGGCCTATATCGCGGGCGGTGCCGGTGAGGGTCGGACGATGACCGCCAACCGCAGTGCCCTCGATCGGTGGGCGATCGTGCCGCGGGTGCTGCGTGATGTGTCGCAGCGCAGCCTGGAGGTCGACCTCTTCGGTACCCGGCTGCCGGCACCGATCCTGTTCGCACCGGTGGGTGCCGGTGGGCTCGCGCTGCGTGATGCCGACGTCCACATCGGGCACGCCGCCGCCGAACTCGGTGTGCCCTATATCTTCTCGAATCAGGGCAGCGCCCCGATGGAGACGGTGGCCGCCGAGATGGACCGGGTGCGACCCGGGGCGCCCCGGTGGTTCCAGTTGTACTGGTCGACCGACGACGACCTCGTCGACTCGCTGCTCGCACGTGCACAGCGGTGTGGTGCGCAGGCGGTGGCCGTCACTCTCGACACCACGATGCTCGGCTGGCGGCCTCAGGACCTCAACCTCGGTTCGCTGCCCTTCGCCCGGGCCGAGGGGATCGCGCAGTACACCTCCGATCCGCGCTTCGCCGAGATCGTCGCCGAGCGCGCCGCCGGTCCGTCGGAGAAGCCCGAGATCTCCCTCGGTGCTCTCAAGACCCTGTTCTCCATCGCGCGGAACACGCCGGGATCGTTGCTACGCAACATCATTGCGCCGGAGCCCCGCGTTGGGGTGCAGACCTTCCTCGACATCTACTCGCGGCCGTCGCTGAGCTGGACCGAGATCGCGTCGCTGCGGGAGCGGACGTCGCTGCCGATCGTCCTCAAGGGTGTCCTGCATCCCGACGACGCGCGGATGGCCGTCGACGCCGGCATCGACGGCATCATCGTCTCCAATCACGGAGGCCGTCAGATCGACGGTGAGATCAGTTCCATCGATGCGCTCGCCGACATCGCACCCGCCGTCGACGGGCGGTGCACTGTTCTCGCTGATTCCGGGATCTATACCGGCGCAGACGTTTTCAAGGCGCTCGCGCTCGGTGCCGACGCCGTCTGCATCGGACGCCCGCACATGTACGGACTGGCGATCGCCGGTGCTTCCGGAGCGGAGGATGCGGTGGCCAACATCATCGCCGAACTCGACCTCACCCTCGGACTGTCCGGGCACACCAGCGTCGCGGAACTCGATGCCGGTGTGCTGAAACGACTGTGAGGCCTGCCGGACGGGTGACCGAGGGCCTCACAGTGGCGAGGTGGCTTGCGTGATGCTCAGACCAGCGGCCGCTTGGTGCGGATGCGCCACTTGACGTCGGTGAGCAGCAGATTGAACGGGAAGGCGCGCAACCACTTCGGGAAGTGCGCGATCATCGCCCGGGCGATCTCGTTGTGAACGTCGAAGAAACGCTGCTGCCACGGCTTGAACTCGACACCCATCGCCCTGCGGAATCCCTCGTCGAGGAAGCCGATGGCGAAGATCTCCGAATGCCATCCGAACAGCCGCGACATCGTCGAACCGGCGAAGCCCATCCGGGCGATCTGCATCAGGTGTTCGCGGATCACCGGGTCGATCTCGAGCGAGTCGATCATTCCGTTCCAGTAGACGTCGAAGTCGGCGCGGGTGGCCGGCCACATCTCGCGCGGCATCTGCAGGGTCGTGCCCATGACGGCACCGGCCTGGTAGGCCTCCTCGGTGATGACCGCGGGATCGCCGAAGATGCGCTGGACGTCCTCCCACCCCTTGTACAGGCAGGCCGCCACCCACAGCTGCAGATTCGGGTCGAACGCGTTGTACTCGACCGGGCTCTCCGGGGTGGACCGGACCTTGGCGTGCGCACGGCCGACCGCGCGACGGTAGGCCTTGCGGATCTTCGGGTCGCCACTCGCGGCGACGGCGAGATAGCTCAGCGTGGTCCGGGTGCGCTTGACCGGGTGTTTGAAGAGATTTCCGGAATCGACGCGGCTCTCGTAGACGCCGTAACCGACCGCGGGCAGCGCGAGTTGCATGATGACGTTCGCCGGTCCGGCCAGCGTCGCGATGCCCAGCATCTCCATGTTCGAGGCGGGCAGGGCGTCGAGCTCGGCGCGCGACATCCGTGCCACGTGGGGCAGGAACTCGGTGTCGGGTTGTTCGGCCGCCAGGTTGGCGCTCAGCGAATCGTCCGGCGATTCCTGTCGCGCGGCGGCAGAGTTCTGCACTGTCATGTCCCGACCTCCGGTTGTGCGATCGATCCGTCGGCACCCCTCAGGCCGTCGGATTATCTGGAAACGAACGTTTCCTGATGGCCTTGATTGAACCTTGCCGATGCCGGAGGTGTCAAGATGGGACGCGTGAATGACCCGTCTGTTGGTGACCGGCCGGCGCCCGATCCTCGTGGAACCACCCAGGGCGAGCGGTCCTCGGTCCTGCGGTCCTACGGGGGCGTCGACGGCGACGAGCGGGTGTCGCGTCGGCGGGAGGCCCTGATCGATTCCGCTCTGGGGCTCCTCGACACCGAGGGGGCGGTGACCGTGCGCGGCGTCTGCCGGGCCTCGGGCCTCAATCCGCGATACTTCTACGAGAGTTTCGAATCCGCCGACGCGCTGGTCGAGGCGACATTCGACCAGGTGATCGAGGAGATCTCGGATTCGGCGCTGACCGCCTTCGCCGCGGGCATCGGCATCGACGACAAGGTGTCCGGGGCCGTCGGGGCCATCGTCGACGTGATCGACGACGACCGACGCAAGGGATCTCTGCTGTTCTCGCCGTCGCTGTTGTCGCCGGTGCTGGCGGCCAAACGCAGCGAGTCGAGTTCTCTGTTCGCCATGCTGACCCTGCATGCGGCCAGTGACGCGCTCGACGCCGAGGCGGGCCCGCGGGCCATCGCCGCGGCCCAGTTTCAGGTCGGTGGCCTGGGCCGACTGCTGTCGACGTGGCTCGACGGCGAGATCCCACTGGATCGGGATGAGGTGGTCGAGCTCAGTGTCGGCCTGATGATGTCGCTGGTGCAGGTGGTCACCAGGAGTGTGGCCACTGAGCCCGGTGAGGATATGTTGGACTCATGACTGACGGAGTCGAGGCCGGCGGAGCCGCGCGAACGACGGCGTCATGGCGTGATTTCGGCGAGCCCGAACTGCCGGTTCCGCTGGCCGCGGCGTTGGCGGCATTCGCCGAGCACGGCTATCACGGCACGTCCGTCCGGGAGATCGCCGCGCGCGCCAACCTGTCGGTGCCCGGGCTCTACCATCACTACCCGTCCAAGCAGTCCCTGTTGCAGGGGTTGCTCGAACGCACCATGACCGATCTGCTCGCGCGCTCGGAGCAGGCCATCGTCGAGGCCGGTGACGAGCCGGTCGATCAGTTCGACGCGGTGGTCGAATCGTTGTTGCGGTTCCACATGTATCGCCGGGAGCAGGCGTTTGTCGGTTCCACCGAGATCCGCAGCCTCGACGATTCCTACAAGTCGACCTACATCGGACACCGGGATCGTCAGCAGCGGATGGTCGACGAGATCGTCTTTGCCGGGGTGGCCGCCGGCGACTTCGCCACCGAGTACCCCAAGGACGCCAGTCGCGCGGTGGCCACCATGTGCGTCGGGGTGTCCACCTGGTTCAAACTCGACGGGGAACTCGACGCCGACGAGTTGATCAAGCGGAATCTGAAGATTGCACGCGACATCGTCGGTTACGGTCGGGGCTGACGCTTTCGTCGACGGTCGTCAACGGGGTACTTGACCGCCGTGGGTCGGGATGGCAGTGTGTCTGCTCGACGGAGCGAACGCTCGGTCGGCGAGCGCGAGTCCAGCGCGGTGGCCGGCCGGGCTCCAGTGAGGAGACCCCATGCCCATCGACCTGAGCTACGACGCCGACGTCGTCGACCTCGTCGAGAAGACGTCGCAGTTCATCCGCGAGGAGGTGCTGCCGATCGAGGAGAAGTTCGGCGGCGACATCGAGGCGGCCGGCGGTGACGACGTACGCCGGCAGATGAACGCCAAGGCCAAGGAGGCCGGCGTCTTCGCACCGCACGCGCCGGCGGAGTTCGGTGGACTCGGACTCGACATGTCCGACCGGGCACCGGTCTTCGAGGCCGCCGGTTACTCGACCTTCGGCCCGGTGGCCCTGCACATCGGCGCGCCGGACGAGGGCAATGTGCACATGCTCGCCCACATCGCGAGCGAGGAGCAGCGGCATCGGTATCTCGCGCCACTCGCTACCGGTGACGTGCGATCGGCGTTCGCGATGACAGAGCCGTCACCGGGTGCCGGCAGTGATCCCAATGCTCTGCGGACCGCGGCCGTCAAGGTCGACGGTGGCTGGAAGATCAACGGCGAGAAGCGATTCATCACCGGCGCCGACGGTGCGGGCTTCTTCATCATCATGGCCCGCACCGCGGGTTCGCCCGGTGATCGGGGCGGCGCGACCATGTTCCTGGCCCCGGCCGATCGCGAGGGCATCGTTGTCGGGCGACACATCCACACCACCGACCGGTCGATGGTGGGTGGGCACTGCGAGGTCACCTTCACCGACGTCTTCGTCCCCGATGACGACGTTCTCGGTGAGGTCGACGAGGGCTACCGGTATGCGCAGGTGCGTCTCGGCCCCGCACGGATGACGCACGTGATGCGGTGGATGGGTTCGGCGGTGCGCTGTCACGACGTCGCCGTCGACTACGTCTCCCGCCGTGAGGGTTTCGGTGGCACCCTCGGTGATCTCGGCATGATCCAGCAGATGGTGGCCGACAACGAGATCGACCTGGCCGCCGCACGTGCCCTGCTGGTGAAGGCGTGCGCCGAACTCGATTTGGGCAAGCATGCGTCCAACGAGACATCGATCGCCAAAACCTTTGCCGCCGAGGCATTCACCCGTATTGCCGATCGCAGCATCCAGATGTGTGGCGGGATGGGCGTCTCCGATGACCTGCCGCTCGCGCGCCTGCAGCGCGAACTGCGCCCGTTCCGGATCTACGACGGTCCCTCCGAGGTGCACCGCTGGGCCATCGCGCGGCGGGCGATCGGCCGCGCCCGCAAGGCCGCTGCCGCCGCCGAGGCGAAGCGATGAGCGCGACGTCGGTGGATCCGCGGCAGGTTCTCGACGCGAATGTTCTCCGGAAGTTCCTGGAGGACAACGGTGTCGATGTCGCCGGCGACCTCAGCATCGATCTGATCAGCGGTGGCAAGTCCAATCTGACGTTCTCGGTGACCGACGGGGTGACGCGGTGGATCGCGCGCCGTCCACCCACCGGGGGACTGACGCCGTCGGCGCACGACATGGCTCGCGAGTGGACGGTGACCCGGGCGTTGGGGCAGACCGACGTGCCGGTGGCGCCCACCGTGGCCTTCGACGCCGACGGCGACGTCCTCGGAGCGCCGTGCACCATCGTGGAGTTCATCGACGGATCGGTGATCCGGACCGCCGATGAACTCGACCAACTCTCCGACGACGACGTCGCCCGCAACCTCGACGGCCTGGTCACGACGCTGGCGCGGCTGCATGCCGTCGACTACGCGGCGGTCGGACTCGGCGAATTCGGCCGTCCCGCAGGCTTTGCCGCGCGACAGGTGAAACTGTGGTCGCGTCAGTGGGGGATCGTCAAGACCCGGGAACTGTCCGACGTCGAGAAGCTGGTGACCCTGCTGTCCGAGCGGGTGCCCGACGATGCGCGGGCCACCATCGTGCACGGCGACTACCGCGTCGACAACACGATCCTCGATCCGAATGATCCGGGAAAGGTTGCCGCCGTGGTGGACTGGGAGATGTCAACCCTCGGCGACCCCATCACCGACGTGGCGTTGATGTGCGTGTACCGGGAGCCGGTGTTCGACGTCGTCCTCGGTTTCGACGCCGCGTGGACCTCGCCCCGGTATCCCTCGGCCGACGAGATCGCCCAGCGATACGTCACCGCCACCGGAAATGACCTGGGCGACTGGAAGTTCTACCTCGGACTCGCCAGTCTCAAGCTCGGCGTCATCGCCGAGGGGATCAGTCATCGCGCCCGCGTCGGCGCGTCGGCCGAGGCCGGCGCCGAGAAGGCGTCGGAGGCCACCGCCGAGTTCATCGCCAACGGGCTGCGCTACCTCGGATAACCCCGGCGCGTTGACGTTCCCCTACCGGAAGGTGGCGACACCGCCGTCGCGGTCGTCGAGGTGCGCGTGCTCGTTGAACGACACCACCGACACCCCGCGTCGGCCGACGATCAGCTTGGTCACCGACGCGTTGACCATCGCCCGCGACACCGCCGGCCACTTCGCCGGGGGCACGCCCCACAGATCGGCGATCCACTGGCTGATCACACCCGCAGACGACACCACCAGCACCGTCTGACCGCTGCCGGCCAGCGCGGCGGCGTCGCGTCCGGCGGCGTCGACGCGGGCGCGGAAGTGCGCGTACGTCTCGCCACTACCGTCGGAGACGGCGATCCCACCACTGCCATCAGAGGTCGCGTCGGGATGTCCCGTCTGATCGATCCAATGCGCCAGTGACGCGTCGAGGCGTTGCTGATAACCACGGCCGTCGGCGTACTCCGCCGCGCTCGCCTCGCCGACGAGCGCGGGCATCTCGTACTCGTTCCAGCGCGGATCGACGGCCGGCGCCGGCGTCGAGTCGAAGGCGCTCGTCACACCGGCGAGAGTGTCGCGTTGCCGGGGGAGATCGCCGCTGACGGCGGCGGTGAACGCTGCGGTCCGTCCGGCCAGCAGGGCCCCGGTCAGTCGGGCCTGCACCAGTCCGACCTCGGTCAATCCGCCGACCTCACCGGATGCGCTCGCCGATTCCGCGCCCACCACCCCATACGCCTTCGGATCGGCCTGCCCGTGACGCACCAGATAGATGACACCCATGCGGTGAAGCCTATTGGGCCCGCATCGATGAATTTGAGGCGCCCCTCAGGTCTGTACCCGGTGAGAGGCCGAAAGGAGGTCGCGTGGAACCGATGCTGTTCGTCAACCTGCCGGTCGTCGACGTCGCCCGCTCCCGCGCGTTCTTCGGCCGGCTGGGTTTCTCCTTCGACGCGCTGTTTTGCGATCAGCACACCGCATGTATGCGGGTGAACCGGCAGACGATGGTGGTGCTGCACGCGCGGGGCCGCTTCGCCGGATACGCCGCGACGCCGATCTGCGATCCGGGGCAGGCCCGGGAGACGGTGGTCGCGTTCTCCGCGCCGACACGTCGAGACGTCGACGATTACGTCGACGGGGCACTCGCCGGTGGCGGCACCGTGCTGCGAGAACCCGAGGATCTCGGATTCATGTACTCACGCAGCTTCTGCGACCTCGACGGGCATGCCTGGGAGGTCGTCTGGATGGACGGGTCGCGGATTCCGGCATGCTGAGGCGGTTTCGATGTCCGCCGGCTCTCAGTCCCGCCCCACCTGGTGATACGCGCTGGGCCCGTCGGCGGGCGGGGCGTCATATGGTGCCGGCGGAAGGCCGAACCGGGCGAAGTCCTCGACCATCGTGTCACTGAAGAAGGCGACGACGTGGGCGACCTTCCCGGACACCGGATCGAGTTCGAGGACCTGTAGTTGGAAGGGGCGGTGGATGCCGTCGGGTTCGCGCATGTAGAGACCGAATGCGGGTTGCCCGTTCGCGACCGTCGGCAGCAGGATCTGATCCCCGGCCTTCTCCGCCGGACAGTTGCCGCGGATGAGCGTGCCGATGGCCTCGGCACCCAGATACCACCCGGTGAACGGCGGCATCTCCCAGATCGACGAATCGGTGAAGATGTCGACGATGGCGTCGACGTCGTACCGCTCGAAGGCCGACACGTACTTCGCCAGCAACTCGCGTTGCGCGGCGTCGTCGAGCTGCGCCGGTGAATCCTGTTCGGGGCGGGCATTTTTCAGCTGTTCACGAGCGCGTTGCAGCAGGCTGTTGACGGTTGCGGTGCTCACGCCGATCGTGTCGGCCACCTCGGCGGCCTTCCACTGCAGGACGTCGCGCAGGATCAGCACCGCGCGCTGACGCTCCGGCAGATGCTGCAGAGCGGCGATGAAGGCCAGCCGGATGGACTCACGCGCCCCGACGACATAGGCGGGGTCGGCGTCGTCGCCGGGGGTGATCTCGTTGACGGTGCCCGCGTACGGCTCGAGCCAGGGCACCTCGTGGTCCTGGGCGAGGGTGTCGGTTGGGTCGTAGGCGTCGCCGCCCAGACCGGAGGGCAGTGGCCTGCGCTGCCGGCTCTGCAGGGCCGTCAGGCAGGTGTTGGTGGCGATCTTGTGCAGCCAGGTGCGCACCGACGAGCGGCCGTCGAACTTGTCGTAGGCGCGCCAGGCCCGCAGGAAGGTGTCCTGCGCGAGGTCCTCGGCGTCGTGATGGGAACCCATCATGCGGTAGCAGTGCGCGATGATCTCGCGTCGAAACGGTTCAATGGCCTGCAGGAACTCCGCATCGGAGGTGGCCGAGGGCGTGGGGGTCGCGGTGGTGCCGGACATGTGATCAAGGCTACGTCGTGCCACCGACAGCTTCTACCGACGAGTTTTGCGCGCCGTGCGTGTAACCGGGGTGTAGTACGCCGAACGGGCCTATTGTCGCCGGTGAACGCGTATGTGCGCAGGTCAGACCACCGAAATGTCGTGTGACGAACTCCCGTGAGGGTTGCCTCGTGGCCTCTGCCGTTGCTAGCTTCTCTCTCATGGCTTCGAGTGAGCAGACCCGTATCCCGGAGGTGACCTACATGATCACCGCCCTGGGATGTCGTCTGCCGTTCGCTCGTGTCCTGTGTTGTTGTCGCCGAATGCCCTGAATCGCCCTGTGATGCGTCGGTTGCGAATCCGACGCCCGGCTTGATTCCCCCCTTCAGCGACAACTTCCATCCCACAGCCCCGAGTGCGCGCGTTCCGGTGTGGTCCACGCCGATCAACGTTCGTTGGACGCCGTTCGGTGCCTGTGGCACATTCACGAGGACACAACTCTGATGACCGCAACGATCGATCACCGCACCCGCACCGCAACGGCCCCCATCCGCACCACGAGGCCGCGGCCGGTTCCGGGTCCGGCGCCGGAGCGGGCGCACCGTAAAGGGGGTCGGGCCATTCAGGTAGCGACTCCGCAACTCGAACTCTCCAACAAGCCCGCCGCTCTGGTGCTGCGCACCGCCCGGCTGTCCGGCCCGGTGTTCCGCGACGAGGCCGCCGAACTGACCGGCCTGTCGATCTCGACGGTGAACCGGCAGGTCGGGGCCTTGCTGAAGGCCGGGTTGCTGCGCGAACGCGCCGATCTCGCACCGGCCGGGGCCATCGGACGCCCGCGGCTGCCGTTCGAACTCAATGTCGCGACCTACCTCACCCTCGGTATCCACATCGGTTTCAAGGTCACCTCGATCACCACTCACGATCTGCTGCATCGGGTGGTGGGCGCGATCCAGATCCCCACCCCGGTCGCCGAATCACCAGAGCAGACGCTGTCGGCCATCGGCGACAGCGCCCGACGGTTCCTCGGCCGCTGGACCAACCGCCGCATCCTGTGGGCGGGCGTGGCCATCGGTGGTCGCGTGTCGCCGGGTGGCTTCGTCGACCATCCGCGACTGGGCTGGGATCAGGCACCTGTGGGACGCGTCATCGCCGAGTCGGTGGGTCTGCCGGTGTCGGTGGCCTCACACGTGGAGGCGATGGCGGCGGCCGAACTCGTCGTCAATCCCTCCGAGGCCGACGCCGACCAGCGGTCGAGCTTCCTCTACTTCTACGCCCGCGAAATGGTCGGCATCGCGTTCAGCGTCGACGGTACCGTGCACACCCCGGCCGGCGGTCCGCCGGTGATCGGTCACTTCCCGGCCGCGGGCACGACTCTGCTCGACCCGAACCGCACCGGTCGACTCGAGCCGACGGTGAGCGACACCGGCGTCGTCGAGGCCGCGCAGTCGCTGAACCTTCCCGTCGAGGACATCGAGGGCATCCTCGCGCTGGCACGTGGCGGTGACGCCACCGCCCGCGCCCTGCTCGATGAGCGTGCGCAGGTGCTCGGGCGCACCGTCGCGCTGATCGCCGACATCTTCAATCCCGATCACGTCATCCTCGGCGGCCAGGCCTTCACCGACTATCCGACCACCCTGCCGACCGTCGCCGCGGCGCTCCGGAAGACCTCGGTGATCCCGAATCGGGATGTGCGGGTGTCACATTCGGGTGCGACGGTGCAGCAGCAGGCGGCCGGTGCGGTGGCGCTGGACGCGATCTACAGCGACCCGCTCGCGGCGTTGGCGGCGACGGAGTAGGGCTGGGCCGCACGCGCGTCGTGGATACTGACGCGCATGTTGTCGCATGTCGATTCGAGACCCGTCTACGCCACCAACAATCTGCTCGTCCGCGCGGATACGGTTCTCGACGAGTTCGGCAACGACCGAGCGTATGGCGTCGTCGAAGCGCCGGACGCGATGGTCAACCTCGCGCGTGACCTTCATCAGCGCGTCCTGATGGTCACCGACACAGCCTTCTATCCGTGCGCCGGACCACGGCTGACGGTGCCGATCACCGTCGTCGATCTGGGCAGCGGCGGCACGCCGATGGTGACCGATCGGACGCGTGCCGTCGACAACACCAGCTGGATGACGGCACTCGGACTCACGTCCACGCGGCCGGTGCACACGGTCTACCTGGAAGCTCAGCCGCACCTGACCGAGATGCGTTGCCGGATCTTTCTGGCCGATGAGGTCACCGAGGTCGATCCGCACACCCGTGCACGGTCGTCTCGGGCGTACGTCTGGCTGACCGCCGATGACATTGCCCGCGCACTCGACACCGGCCAACTGCGCGACGCATTGAGCATCGCCGCTCTCGGGCTACTGCATCTGCTGTGACCTGAGCGAATGGGACCTGAGCGAATGGGACCTGAGCGAATGGGACCTGAGCGAATGTGAGCTCAGCGCACGGGACGTCACGGCACCTACGGAACGCAGACGGTGGTCGCGTGGGCCTCGGTCTCCGCACGAGACCGGCCCGGCGTCAACACCGTTGCTGTGTCGGCGACCGCGAACACCACCACACCCGAGCCGTCGACCGAGCACCAGCCATCCCGCATGCGTTCGACGGTGTCGACGCCGGCGTCATGCCGAGCCATCTCGAGGGCGCTGCCGTGGTCGAGGTACGGAGACCTGGCAGGCGACCGCACGGAGAACGTCTCCGTCGCGAGGCCCGAGCTGCGCCATGGGCGGCGCTTGACCCGCACCGCAGCCGCTTCGGCATGGTCGATGGTGGTGAATGCCAGGTCCTCGCTCATCGCCTCGACCCCCGGCCAGCGGTGATACCAGGCTCCTCGGCCGGGACCCGGCCGGCATGCCATGTCCACGGTGTCACCGGAGGAATTGCCGCGCTGCAGGTGACACCGGGTGTCGCTGATGCCGATGATGCTCCAGCTCGTGTTCTTCCACTGGCACACGGTGGTGATCTGAACCAGCGAGGACACTTCGTCCTCGGACACCTCCCGTCGCCCGATCGCCTGACCCCTCGGCATGACCGTCGCCGGGTCGACCCCGTCGATCGGGTCGAAACCCTCGGGCATCGGCGAATCGGCCCACGCCACCAGGTACAACGTCCCACGAACCCAGGTCACCGGGACCGGCCGTCCCCGGTGGATGCCGTACAGGCCGCTGGGCGACACGTCGGACACGTACTCGGGCAGCGCCAGCACTTGTGACCTCAGTCCGCGGTGCGCTTGGCGTAGTTGCGCAGTGCGAACGGGGCGAAGACGGCGGTGAGGATCACCGCCCAGATGAGGGTGGCGAGCTCCGGGTGGCGAAGTGGCCAGGCGGCGTCGGCGGGTGCGTCGGGCCCGTTACCCCACAGCACGCGCATGCCCTGAACCATGGCCGACATCGGGTTCCACTCGGCGATCGCACGCAGCCACGGTTGCATGTTCTGCGTCGGCACGAAGGCGTTGGAGACGAAGGTCAGCGGGAACAGCACCGAGAACATGAAACCGTTGACGGCCTCGACGCTGCGCAGCCACGACCCGATGAGGATGCCGAACCAGATCATGCCGAACCCGAACAGCAGCACCAGGGCGAATCCGAGAATGCCCTCACCGACCGATGTGGTGATGCGCCACCCGATGATCAAACCGGTTATCGCCATCACCACAATGCCGATGGACGAGTGGATGAGGCTGGCGACGCTGCGCCCGACGAGCACCGACGACCGTCGGATGGGGAGCGACCGGAAGCGGTCGACGATGCCCTTCTCGAGGTCGGCGGTGATGCCGGTGGCGACGATGAACGCGGTGAATACGATGGTCTGCCCCATGATGCCGGGCAGCAGATACTCCTTGTAGCTGACGCCCGGTACGCCGAGGCTGATCGCCGGGCCGAAGACGTAGGCGAACAGCACCACGAACATGATCGGCTGGATCGTCACGTCCGACAGCATCTCCGGCATGCGTCGAGTGTGGATCAGATTGCGGCGCACCATGATCCATGACTGCTGTGCGAGATTGGTCTGGTGCACGGCCGGTCGGTCGACGGTGGCCGACGGCGCGGTGGATGAGGTGGAGGCGGTGGTGGTCATGCTGCTCCTTCGGTTTCCGACGCGTCGTCGGCGGTGTCTTCGGCACGGTGGCCGGTCAGGGTCAGGAAGACGTCGTCGAGGCTGGGGCGGACCAGGCCGAGGTCGTCGACGGCGATCTGCGACTCGTCGAACCAGCCGGCGATGCGCGTCAGATCCGACAGCCCCGACGCGGCGGTGGTGACGGTGCGTGCGCCGGCGTCGACGAACACCTCGTTGCCGGTGCGGGCCAGCAACTCTCGGGCCTGCGGGAGGGCGTCCTCGTCGGACAGGGTGATGACGACGCTGGCGGCGCCGGCCTGCTCCTTGAGCTGCATCGGCGTGCCGTGCGCGATCACCGAACCGCGGTCGATGACGACGATGTCGTCGGCGAGCTGGTCGGCCTCCTCCAGGTACTGCGTGGTCAACAACAGGGTGGTGCCCGCATCGACCAACTCGCGCAACACATCCCACAGCTCGTTGCGACTGCGGGGATCGAGCCCGGTGGTGGGTTCGTCGAGGAACAGCACCGGGGGTGCGGCCAGCAGTGAGACGGCGAGGTCGAGGCGGCGGCGCATACCGCCGGAATACGACCGCACCTGCTTGTCGCCGGCCTCGGTGAGTGAGAACTGCTCGAGGAGTCGCTCACTGCGCCGCGTCAGGTCACGCCGACCGATGCCGTACAGACCACCGATCATCTTGAGGTTCTCACGGCCGGTGAGGATCTCGTCGACCGTGGCGGCCTGCCCGGTGAGGCCCATGTTGCGCCGCACCGCTTCTGGCGAGTCGACGACGTCGTACCCGGCGATCCGGGCGGTGCCGCTGGTGGGCAGCGACAGCGTCGTCATCATCCGGACGATGGTGGTCTTGCCGGCGCCGTTGGGGCCGAGCAGGCCCAGGACCGTGCCGGTGGGCACCGAGAATGACACCCCGTCGACGGCCGTGAAATCACCGAACGTCTTGACGAGATCGATCGCCTCGATCGCGGGCGAGGCGGAAGGTGTGGGGTGTGCGCTCATGAGTCTCCACGCTAATCGACGGTAGGGGTGGTTTGGCCAGTGAATTTTTCGGTTGTCGTGCAATCCGCAGAGACCGACTCGGGCCGGTGCCCGAACTCATCGGTGACGGCGCGAATCGCGTGATCTAGCCGCATCTGCGTGCCGTGAGCCCCACTTATCTCTCAGTTGCGGATAGGGTGAGCGCATGTCCTCCATTCGGATCCGTGACGCCGCCGCATTGCTCGGGGTAAGTGATGACACCGTGCGTCGATGGATTGCGGCCGGAAGGTTACCGACGACCACCGACAAGTCCTCCGCCGACGGTTCGGTGACGACGGTCGACGGCGCACGCCTCGCCGAACTCGCCGTGGAGCGCGCGCGGACGGCCGCCGACGACTCGCCGGTGCTGCGATCGGCCCGCAACCGATTCACCGGTCTGGTCACCGATGTCGAGATGGACGGCGTGATGGCCAAGGTCGGCATGCAATGCGGTCCGTTCTCGGTGACCTCGCTGATGAGTGCCGAGGCCGCCCGCGAACTCGGACTCGAGCCCGGGGTGGTGGCGACCGCCGTCGTCAAGGCCACCACGGTCATCGTCGAACGCAACGCGGCCGACCTCTGAGGAGGCGGTCGGCAATCATGACAGGAGAGTGCATGTCCAGGTTCGGAGAAACGCGTCGAGTCATCGGTGTACTGGTCGCGATTGCCGCGGTCACCATCGCGGCCGCCGGATGCTCGTCGAATGACGACAGCAGTTCGACGACCTCGCTGAATGTGTATGCGGCGGCATCCCTCAAACAGACCTTCACCGAGATCGAGAAGGCCTACGAGCAGCAGCATCCCGATGTCGACGTGAAACTCAACTTTGCCGGGTCGTCGGCCTTGGTCAACCAGATCAATCAGGGCGCCGATGTCGACGTGATCGCCACCGCGGACGAGGCCACGATGACCAAGCTCGGCGGCAAGGTGAACTCACCGCAGGTCTTCGCCCGCAACACCCTGGTGATCGTCACCGCGCCCGGGAACCCCACACACGTGGAAAACTTTGCGAGCCTGACCAATCCGGCGATCAAGACGGTGGTGTGCGCGGTCGAGGTGCCCTGCGGTGCGGCGACCGCCCAGGTGGAACGCGACACCGGCGTCGACATCACGCCGGTCAGCGAGGAGTCGTCGGTCACCGCGGTTCTGACCAAGGTGACCTCCGGTGAGGCCGACGCCGGGTTGGTGTACGTCACCGACGCCAAGGCCGCCGGCGCCAAGGTCACCGCGGTCGGCGATCCCGCATTCACCAACGTGGTCAACAACTATCCGATCGCCACACTGAAGGCGAGCACCCATCAGCAGTTGGCCGAGGAGTTCGTCCAGTTGGTACTCGGAGACACCGGGCAGAAGATCCTCACCGACGCCGGCTTCGCTTCACCGGCCTGAGTCGGCCCCGGTCGTTCGTGCGTCGCGTTCCCGTCTGGATCCACATTCCCGCCCTCATCGGTGTCGGATTGATCCTCATCGGACCGATCGCGATCCTCGTGCGCATGCCGTGGGGGATCTTTTGGGAGTCGGCCACCTCGCCGGATTCGCTTGCGGCGCTGCGGCTCGGCTTGGTCACCGCGGTGATCAGCACGATCATCTGTGTCTGCCTCGGGGTGCCGATGGCCATCGTCTTCGCCCGGTATGACTCGATGGCGGTGCGCATCGTCCGCGCCCTCGTGCTGCTGCCGCTGGTGTTGCCGCCGGTGGTCGGCGGTATCGCGCTGCTCTACGCACTCGGCCGGTACGGAATCGTTGGGCAATACCTCGACCGGGCGGGGATCACCATCGCCTTCACCACACCCGCCGTCGTCATCGCCCAGACCTTCGTTTCGCTGCCCTTTCTGGTGATCAGCGTGGAAGGTGCACTACGCAGTGCCGGAGACGATTTCGAGAAGGTTGCCGCCACGCTGGGGTCATCGCCGACGCGGACTCTGTGGCGGGTGACGCTGCCGCTGGTGGTGCCGGCGCTCATTGCCGGCGGCGTACTGGCCTTCGCCCGCGCGCTCGGTGAGTTCGGCGCCACCATCACCTTCGCGGGCAACCTTCCGGGTACCACGCAGACCGCGCCGCTGAAGATCTACCTCGACTCGATCAACGACCCACTCGAGGCCCTACCGCTGGCACTGGTGCTGATGGTGGTGGCACTGCTGGTGGTGATCGGGGTTCACCTGCAACGCGGATCGGGTCGATTCGCGTGAGTGAGAAGGATTACGGATCAGTTGATCCCGAAGGTGGCGGGCCTGTACTCCGGGCTCGGGTGCGCTGCGATGTCCCACACCTGACCGCCGACATCGAGGTGGCTCCCGGAACCACGCTCGGTATCCTCGGGCCGAATGGCGCCGGGAAGTCGACGTTGCTGTCGGTGCTGGCCGGATTGCGTCGCACCCCCGGCTCCACGGTGTACTTCGGCGATCGAATCCTGCAGGGCGACGGTGTGTTTGTCGCGCCGCACCGTCGTAACGTGGTGCTGCTGGAGCAGAAAGCCCGGCTGTTCCCGCACCTGTCGGTGCGTCGCAACGTCGAATTCGGCCCGGCAGCACGGGGATTGCCGAAACCAACGGTGCGGGAGCGGGCAGCGCGGTGGATGACAGCGGTCGGCGTCGCCGACCTTGCCGACCGCATGCCCGCCGGATTGTCCGGGGGGCAGGCACAACGCGTCGCGATCGCGCGAGCACTGGCCACCGAACCCGATGTGCTCCTCCTCGACGAGCCGTTCGCCGCATTGGATGTGGATGTGGCCCAACAGATGCGATCACTCATGCGGGGGCTGATCGCCGAACGGGCGGGTGCGACGCTGCTGGTCACCCATGACCTCGTCGATGCCGTCGGTCTGGCCGATCGGCTGGCGGTCATCGATCACGGCAGGATCGTGCAGTCCGGACCGACGACGACGGTTCTCGCGCATCCCGAAACGCATTTCGCCGCAACCCTGTCCGGCGTCAACCTGGTGACCGGACGGTATGCCGAGCCGGCCACGGTCGTCGGCGCAGATGGTTTGCGAGTGGTCGGCACCGGGATCGGTGACGTCGACGTCGGTTCTCCTGCCGCCGCCGCGTTCTCCTCGCGTGCGGTGGCGCTGTATCCGCAACAACCACACGGGAGCCCGCGCAACACCTGGCGCGCGGAGATCGACGAGGTCCTGCCGCGTGGTGATCGGGCGGTGGTCCGTGCGCGCCGCGGCGGGCATGTCATCGCCGCGGAGGTCACCTGGGAGTCGGTTGCCGAACTGGGCCTCGGCCCCGGCGCGCCGGTGTACCTGACGGTGAAGGCGACCGAGGTGCGGGTCTACGGTGCGGCGGGTGCGTCACCGGCGACCGGGCCGGGCTCCGAGCCGCCGCCCGGTGAGTAATACTTGTTGGCCTCCAACACATATGCCTTGAGGCGACGGTACCCGCGGACCGACAGCGACGACATGGATTTCAGATAGAACGGTTCAGCGTCGACGAGTTCCCCGGCGAGTGCCTCGTCGACCAGGATCGTACCCGGGCGGGCCGAACCACACAGCCGCGCAGCGATGTTCACCGGCTCGCCGAACAGATCGCCGAGACGTGTCAGCACCGCACCCTTCGCCAACCCGACCCGCAACGGGGGGATGGGGTCGTGGTCACTGAGCTTCTGGATCTCCAGCGCGGCGTCGGCGGCGTCGACGCCGCCGACGAAGCTGAACATCACCGCGTCCCCGAGGGTCTTGATGACGTGACCGTCACGATCGGTGACGATGTCGAACACTCGGGACTCGAAGGTCTCGAGGAGCTTCTCGAGCTCACTCATCCCGATGCGGCGGGACAGGCTGGTGTATCCGACGATGTCGACGAAGCCGATGACCAGATCGAGTTCCTCGTCGGACTCCCGCGCGATGTCGGCATCGAGCGCGAGCTTGAGATGGCGTCGCCAGATGAGGCGCTGGATCACGTCCATCGCCATGATCATTTGCTCCTGCGACCATGGGACGCCGGGGTTGCGGTCGAGTTCGAGGAGTTGATCGGCCTGCCAATCGGTCAGGCGCGCCATCGTCTGGCCGATCGCTCGCGCGGTGGCGATCTGGGCACCCTCGGGCAGGGTCTCCTCGGAGCTCGCGAACAGCCGTAGCGCCGCGGCCTCGTTCTCGGTGAAGATCTTGTCGTCGGTGTGACGATGAGCGAAACCGAAAGCGTTCCACAGTTTCTGTGCGTACTCGGGGGAGACGCCGAGGTAGTCGATCAGCTCGTCGCGGGAGTAGCGGGGCTCGTCGTCCTCGGTACTCATCGTGGGCGGTCTCCCGTCGTCGTGGTCGCGGGTGAGTTTAGCAAGCCCACGGGGACGGCATGTGGGACTCGCGCCGAGCCTCAGATCCCCAACACGCCCTTCATCAGATACGCCATCCGGCCCGGGAATTCGGGCCGCGACGTGCCGCGGCGGACGCGTACGGCGTCGTTGACGATCGACAACGCGGCATGCACGGCGACCGTGGCCTGTTCGCGGGGGATGTCGGGATGGGTTTGGGTCATCAGTTCCACCCAGCGCGCGACGTAGCGGCGTTGCACATCGAGGAGGTCGTTGGCGCTCGATTGGCCGGCGAGGACGGCGGAGGTGTTGAACGCGACCGACAGATCCGGGCTGGAGGTGATCACGCCGACGTACGAATCCACCAGCAGTGCAAGTATTTTGGCCGGGTCGGAGGTGGTGCCGTACGCCGCCATGGCACCGGCCTCCAGCCGGGTGGCGCTGCGCTGACCTATGCCGAGCAGGATGGCGAGTTTGGAGCTGAAATGCCGGTACACGCTCGGGCCGGTGATCCCCACGGCCGCGCCGATGTCGTCGACGCCGACTCCGGTGTAACCCCGCCGGGCGAACAGATCGGCCGCGGCGTCGAGGATCTCGTCGCGTCGGGTTCGCTCGCCGATGCCCATCGAGGGTGTCGGCGCCAGCGGCGGTGCGGTATCCGGACGCAGGGTGATCAGTTGGTGCACAAGGGATTTGATGCTCGCCAGGGCGCGGGTGGTGGACAGCCGGGTTCTGTGCACACCGAGGCTGCCCACGATCGACAGTGTCGCCCAGCACACCTCGACGGCGTCGCGGTCGGGTATCGCGGTGGTGGTGGCGAGGACACCGGCCCATCGGTGCACCACGCCGCGGATCCGCAGCACCACCTCACGGTTCTCGTCGTCGTCGAGATGCTGGCTCGCCGAACGCCACAGCGATGTCGAGGCGGGATTGCGCACGCCGAGGGCGCAGACCGTTGAGATCAGATCGTCGAGGGTCGCGGTGTCGTCGACCAGGACGCGGTCGGTGCAGGATTCGAGTTCGTCGACCCCGCCCATCACCGCGGCCGCAAGCAGCGCGTGTTTGTCGGCGAAGTGCCGGTACACGCTCGGCGCGGTCACCCCGGCCGCGCGCGAGATGTCGGCCAGCGCGACCTGGGCGTAGCCGCGCTCGGTGAACAGCGTCGCCGCGTGGTCGACCAGCTGCTGCTTACGATCGGCCGGGCGGGCGCGTCGGGGTGATCTGGAGGGTGACATGGTGAATCGACCATAGCGCACGTTCCCCGGATCAGATCAAGTCTTGACCTCGGGGTATGGTCAAACAAGTTATTCCGCGTTAGCCTGTCTGGGTAACCGTCTGATGGTTCATGTGAAAGGAACACACTCGTGGCCGATCAAGCATTCATCTACGAGGCGCTGCGTACGCCCCGTGGTAAGCAGCGCGGTGGAGCGCTGCACAGTGTCAAGCCGGTCGACTTGGCCAGCGGCATCATCAATGAGGTCCTGTCGCGTCACGGCAGCCTCGATGCCTCGCAGGTCAACGACGTCATCCTGGGTGTCGTCTCGCCGGTCGGCGAGCAGGGCGGCGTGATCGCCCGCACCGCAGCCCTCAACAGCGGCCTGCCCGAAAACGTCCCCGGCACCCAGATCGACCGCTTCTGCGCGTCGGGCCTGGAGGCCACCAACCTGGCCGCGGCGAAGGTCGCCTCCGGCTTCGACGACCTGGTGATCGCCGGTGGTGTCGAGTCGATGTCGCGCGTGCCGATGGGCTCCGACGGCGGCGCACTGTTCACCGACCCGATGACCGCCTACGAGAACTACATCGTCCCGCAGGGCATCGGCGCCGACCTGATCGCCACCATGGAGGGATTCTCCCGCGAGGACGTCGACACCTACGCCGCCGAGTCGCAGGCCCGCGCCGAAAAGGCTTGGACCAGTGGATTCTTCGCCAAGTCCGTGGTTCCGGTCCGGGACATGAACGGCGTCATCGTGCTCGACCACGACGAGCACCGCCGCCCCGGCACCTCCGCCGAACAGCTCGGCAAGCTCAAGCCGGCGTTCGCCGGGCTGGCCGAGATGGCCGGCTTCGACGACGTCATCCTGCAGCGCTACCCCGAGGTCGAGCGCGTCAACCACGTGCACACCGGTGGTAACAGCTCCGGCATCGTCGACGGTGCCGCTGCGGTCCTGATCGGTAGCGAGGAGGCGGGCAAGCGCAACGGCCTGACCCCGCGCGCCCGCTTCGTGTCGTTCGCGCAGGTCGGTTCCGAGCCGTCGATCATGCTCACCGGCCCGACCCCGGCCACCGAACTGGCCCTCAAGCGTGCCGGCCTGACCGTCGACGACATCGACGTCTTCGAGCTGAATGAGGCGTTCGCGTCGGTCGTCATGAAGTGGATGAAGGACCTCAAGGTTCCGCACGAGAAGGTCAACGTCAACGGCGGCGCCATCGCGATGGGCCACCCGCTCGGCGCGACCGGCGCGATGATCCTCGGTACCTGCCTCGACGAGCTCGAGCGCACCGGCGGCCGCTACGGCCTGGTGACCCTGTGCATCGGCGGCGGCATGGGCATCGCCACCGTCATCGAGCGCGTCTGACCCTTCGAGGATCGCTCCGCAGGTCCTGAAGTAGCGAGCCTGCGAGCGTATCGAAGGGCGCACCTCAGGGACCGAACCTCCTTACAGAAAGACATTCGAAAAACAATGAGTGACAACATGTTCAACTGGGAGAAGGACGGCGACGGAATCGTCGTCCTCACCATGGACGACCCCAACCAGGGCGCCAACACCATGAACGATCTGTTCATGGAATCGGTCGCGGCCATCGTCGACCGCCTCGAGGCGGAGCGCGACGACATCACCGGTGTCGTCATCACCTCGGCGAAGAAGACCTTCTTCGCCGGCGGCGACCTCAAGGACATGACGGCCGAGCGCACCCAGACCCGTGAGGAGATCGCCACCGCGATCACCGAGCGCACCAACGGGATGAAGAAGGTGCTGCGTCGCCTCGAGACGCTGGGTCGCCCAGTCGTGGCGGCCATCAACGGTGCCGCCCTCGGTGGCGGCCTGGAACTGGCGCTGCACACCCACCACCGCATCGCGGCCGACGTCAAGGGTAACGTCCTCGGTCTGCCCGAGGTCACCCTCGGCCTGCTCCCCGGCGGTGGCGGCGTGGTCCGTACCGTCCGTCTGCTCGGTATCCAGAACGCCCTGATGGGTGTGCTGCTGCAGGGCCCGCGCCTGAACCCGACCAAGGCCAAGGAGATCGGCCTCGTCGACGAGGTCGTCGCATCGGTCGACGAGCTCGTGCCCGCCGCCAAGGTGTGGATCAAGGCCAACCCCGAGGCCGTGCAGCCGTGGGATGTCAAGGGCTACAAGATCCCCGGTGGTGACCCGAAGAACCCGAAGTTCGCCGCAAACCTGCCGGCCCTGCCGTCGTTGCTGCGCAAGCAGATCAAGGGCGCCAACATGCCGGCACCGCGCAACATCCTCGCGGCCGCGGTCGAGGGTGCCTACGTCGACGTCGACACCGCCGACATCATCGAGACCCGCTACTTCGTGGATCTGGTGACCGGTCAGGTCGCGCAGAACATGATCAAGGCGTTCTTCTTTGATCTGCAGCACATCAACAACGGTGGCTCGCGTCCCGAGGGCATCCCGAAGTACACCGCCAAGAAGGTCGGCGTCATCGGTGCCGGCATGATGGGTGCGGCCATCGCCTACGTCTCGGCCAAGGCCGGCATGGAGGTCGTCCTCAAGGACATCGACCTCGACGCCGCCAAGCGGGGCAAGGGTTACTCGGAGAAGCTCGAGGAGAAGGCTCTCTCGCGTGGCAAGACCACCAAGGAGAAGAGCGACGCGCTGCTGGGCCGGATTCATCCGACCGTCGACGCCGCCGACTTCAAGGGCGTCGACCTGGTGATCGAGGCCGCGTTCGAGTCGGTTGAGGTCAAGAACAAGGTGTTCCAGGAGATCGAGGACATCGTCGAGCCGAATGCGATCCTCGGTTCCAATACCTCGACGCTGCCGATCACGATCCTGGCTCAGGGTGTGAAGCGGCAGGAAGATTTCATCGGAATCCACTTCTTCTCGCCGGTCGACAAGATGCCGCTGGTCGAGATCATCCGTGGTGAGAAGACCTCCGATGAGGTGCTGGCCAAGGTGATCGACTACACGTTGCAGATCCGCAAGACCCCGATCGTCGTCAACGACAGCCGTGGCTTCTTCACCAGCCGTGTCATCGGCACCTTCATCAACGAGGCCATCGCGGCCGTCGGTGAGGGTATCGAGCCGGCGTTCATCGAGCACGCGGGCACCCAGGCCGGTTACCCGGCCGCGCCGCTGCAGCTGTCCGACGAGCTGAATCTCGTGCTGATGCAGAAGATTCGCAAGTCGGGCCAGGATGCCGCCGCCGCCGAGGGCTCGGAGTTCCCGCACCACGGTTCCTTCGACGTCATCGACTTTCTGGTGGACTCGGGCCGTCCGGGCAAGAAGGAGGGCTCCGGCTTCTACGATTACGACGCCGACGGCAAGCGCACCGAGCTGTGGCCGGGTCTGCGTGAGCAGTTCAAGTCGGGCAGCAAGAAGATCCCGCTCGAGGACATGAAGGAGCGCATGCTCTTCGCCGAGGCCCTCGAAACCGTGAAGTGCTTCGACGAGGGTGTGCTCACCTCCGTGCCCGACGCCAACATCGGTTCGATCTTCGGTATCGGCTTCCCGGCCTGGACCGGTGGTGTCATCCAGTACATCAACCAGTACGAGGGTGGCCTGCAGGGCTTCGTCGACCGCTCGAAGGATCTGGCCTCGAAGTACGGCCCGCAGTTCGAGCCGCCGGCCTCGCTCGTCGAGAAGGCCGCCAAGGGCGAGAAGTACTGAGTCTGCTGAGTTGCTGACCTACTGAAAGTGGGGGAGGAATATTCCTCCCCCACTTTCCTTTTCGCTCCCCGGAATCTTCTGGTGAGCGAACCGAGAACCGGGGGAAGAACCACTCTTCCCCCGGTTTCATCAGTCCGACGCGGCCGGCACGGTGGACGACGCGGCCAAGTCGCCCACCGACAGCACCACCTTCGTGCCGTACGGCGCCTCCTGCACCAGACGCAGCTGCGCCAACGCCGGGTGGGCGTCGAGCAGCCGGCCGGCGTTCGCCAACGAACGCAGTGCCGCGGTCTCGGCGCGGGCGGTCTCCAACTTCGCCAGACCACGCGCCTTCGCCGTGACCAACTCGGTTGCCGCCGAGCGAATCTCGGATGGTGCGATGATGTCCTTGACGAACACCTCGTGCACCGTCACGCCGACGCCGTCGGCGACCGCCCGCGTCGCACCGAGGATGGCCTCGACGTCGATGACCCCGCCGCGACGCAGGAGGTCCTCGACGGTGATCGACGCGCACACCTCACGCAATGCGACCTGGGCCGCGAGGTAGATCGCCGACCACGGATCGCGGCTGCGCTCGACGAAGGCGACCGCGTCGACGACGTTGACACGCAACGCCATCGTGACGCGCACCGAGACGGTGTCGGCGGTCAGGATCTCCTGTGTCGCCACCGCGATCACCTGTTCACGCAGATCGACCCAGCTGTAGGTCGCGTGACGACGCCGCAGGTGCTTGCCGGGCGAGAGGGTCCGCGTCAGTTGCCCGCTGCGGTATTCGAGGGCACAGTTGCCGACGGGAACGACGATCTTCTCGAGCTTGGGAATCAGGGACATGGCGAACCTCCTTCCGGTCGTGGGTGCACATGTCGATGGCGTGTTCGGTTCTCCCACTTCGTCGATGGCTCCGCTGACACCGCCCGCGGGCGGGCGCGCCGGTGGGGTCACACGCGCGGTTGACCGCACGCATGTCCGCAAGACCGACGCCACCCGTGATCCCGGGGGCGGTGCCTTGTCGAGGAGTCGAACCTCAGCCGTTAGCAGCAGCCATACCTGAAATGGATGCACGAGAATACAACGCGCAGAACATGATCAGCGGGTACCCCGCGACCGGCTGCTTCCTCGTGCGAGGACCGACTCTGCCAGGCCGGGGCGGATCGCGCAATGGATTTTCTGCGTACTCGTTTGCTTCCCGCGTACTCATATGAGTGCCCGGGAGCCAATTTGGTTGAACGGGAGGTGATCCCGGCGTTCAGCGGAACACCAGACCGCCGTCGATCAGGCCGGCCTGACCGGTCATGTAGTCGGAATCCGGCCCGGCGAGATACGAGACGAAACCCGCGACGTCATCCGGGGTTTCGGCGCGGCCGAGTGCGATACCGGAGACGAACTTGTCGTAGGTCGCGCCCACCTCGGCGCCGGTCAGGTCGGCGAAACGTTGATCGATCTCCACCCACATGTCGGTGCCGACGACGCCGGGGCAGTAGGCGTTGACGGTGATCTGCTTGTCGGCGAGTTCCCGGGCGGCCGCCTGTGTCAGCGCCCGGACCGCGAATTTGCTTGCGCTGTATACGCCGAGCATCGGGAAGCCGTCGTGGCCGGCGATGGAGGAGGCGTTGATGATCTTGCCGGGCCGGTCGAGTTCGAGGAACTTGGCGGCGGCCGCCTGGATTCCCCACAGCACCCCGTTGACATTGACGTTCCACAGTGTGGTGACCTGGTCTTCGGTCGACTCGGCGATTGGTGCCACCAACGCGATGCCGGCGTTGTTCACCATGATGTCGAGACCGCTCAACGCCGAGGACGCGTGCTCCACAGCCGCGAACACCTCGTCGCGCTTGCTGACGTCGGCGACGAACGTGGTTGCTTTGGAACCGATCTCGCCGACCTCCGCGGCGACCGAATCGATGCCGTCCGCACCGAGGTCGACGAGACAGACGTCTGCGCCGTCGTGGGCCAGGCGTAGCGCGATCCCTCGGCCGATCCCGCGGCCGGCTCCGGTGATCAGGGCGACCTTTCCGTCGAGAGGGCGAATCGTGTTGTCGTTGCTCATGAATGAACTCCTTGGACGTGCCCAGGGGATGTGCCCAGGCGGGTGGGTACGACCGCAGAGTATGGCGTGGGTCACATCGAGCGACAGGGTTGCAGAGCGTTGCGACCGGGCTGGATCGAGGCAATGGTGACATGCCGGAACGTCCGCGCGATACTGGGTCACGGTACGGAGCGGCAGGTCGGGTAGGCAACGCGATTCCGCCGCCGCGCCAGATCACTCCGCCAAGAACGCCGCCACCGTCGCCTCGAAGGCCGCCTTGGCCTCGATCATCACCCAATGTCCGCACCGCGGGAAGATGTGCAGCTGTGCGTCGGGGATGAGGCGCATCGGGACCATTGCCATATCCGGTGGGCTGACGCGGTCGTCGCGGCCCCAGGTGAGCAGGGTGGGGCAGGAGATCTTGTGCATCATCGACCAGTACGGCGGCGTGTCGGAGGCGGCCAGGAACTTCTGCTGCATCTCGAAAGCCGCCGAGCCATACATCATCTGGGCGGTCTTCTGAGCGTCCGGGTGGATCGCGGCCTCCCATCGTTCCTCGATCAGTTCCTCGGTGATCAGTGAGCGGTCGAAGACCATCGAGTTCAGCCAGCGGATCAGCTTGTCGCGGTCGGGGTCGTCGGTGAACTCCTGCAGCAGGCGCAGACCCTCGCTCGGGTTGGGGCTGAAGACGTTGGGTCCGACGCCGCCGATGGTCACGAGTTTCTCGACGCGGTCGGGTTTCTTGATCGCGAGATTGACGCCGACGACACCGCCCATCGAGTTGCCGATCATCGGTGCCCGCTCGATGCCGAGGGCGTCCATGAAGCGGATCACCGACGAGCCTGCAGTCAGGACTGGGTGGCCCTCGACCGGATCGCTGACGCCAAAACCGGGGAAGTCGACGACGTAGCAGCGGTGCGTCTGCGCGAAGAAGCCCAGGTTGCCGCGGTAATTACGCCAGCCGGTGACCCCGGGGCCGGAACCGTGTAGCAGGATCAGCGGTGGTGAGGTCGTGTCGTCGTCACCACCGGGTGCGGCGAAGTGATAGCGCAGCACGCCCTGCTCGGTGGCGAGTTCTCGTCGGGTCGCATCGAAGGTGACATCCACCCCATCAGATTAGAACCTGTTCTAATTCTTGGCCAGGGCCTGTCCGGGTGGGCAGTTTTGAGCCGTCGACCTTCCCATCTGGTGCCCGAATTGCGAGGATTGGAGACTGTGCTGATTGCCTAGTCATATGTTCAGGTAATCAGCTAAATGGTCCACGAAACCAGGGGCAGGGGTGTGAGATGTTGCGTCGTGTGACGCCGGTGGTCGCAGTGACCGTGACGGCCGCGCTGGTGCTTGCCGGTTGTGCGGGCGGTTCGGAGCAGGCCGACGACCAGTTGGTGCTGGCCGAAGGTCAGGAGCTCGGCGACTTCAGCCCGATGATGGGTTACGGGCAGCTCGGTGTCTCGCCGATTTATGAGGGCCTGCTCCGGCCGCAGGCCGATTCGGATGATCGGGTTCCCGATCTCGTTCCCTCGCTGGCAGATTCGGAACCGGTACGCATCGACGGGTCCAACCGTTGGCGGGTCACCCTGCGCGAGGGCGTCACCTTCTCCGATGGCACCGCCTTCGATTCCGCCGATGTGGTTGCCACCTACCGGGCGGTGAGTGATCCCCGGGTGGCCTCCGAGATCTCCACCGACACCGCCCCGATCGCCGAGATGACCGAAGACGGACCGCTCGCGGTGACCGTGCAGATGAACACGGCCGCCGACCCCTCGCCCTATCTGCTGCTGGGCATCGTGCCCTCGGAGAAGGTGCAGGACGCCCCGGCCGCGGAATGGACGCTCAACACCGAGCCGGTGGGCACCGGTCCGTATCGACTGGACACGCTCTCCCCGGATCAGGCGGTCCTGGTGGCCCGTGACGACTATTGGGGTGGCACGCCGCAACTGAGGCGCATCGTCTACAGCTATGTGCCCGACGACAACACCCGTGCGCAGCGGGTCACCGCCGATGAGGTCGACGGAGCAAATCTACCTCCCCGGCTGGCCAATTCACTGCGTGATCGTGATGGTGTCGAGGTGGTTGCGGTGCGATCGGCGGACTGGCGTGGGGTGTCACTGCCGGCGGCCAATGCCTTCACCTCGGATCCGCAGGCGCGCCTGGCGATGAACCGCGGCGTCGATCGCGAAGCCATGGTCACCGACGTTCTCGCGGGCAACGGCGAACCGGCGAGCACCCCGATCGCTCCGGTCTACGGCGACGCCTACGACGCCGCGGCCTCGTTCACCTTCGACGCCGGTGCGGCCGCGGCCATTCTCGACCGCGCCGGATGGGTGCCCGGCGCCGACGGGATTCGTGTCAAGGACGGCAACCGGGCGTCGTTCGCCCTGCTCTACAACGCCGCCGACACGTTGCGCAGGGACCTGGCGGTGGCCTTCGCGACAGAGATGAAAAGCCTTGGTATCGAGGTGAACACACGCGGGACGAGCTGGGACGACATCGACTCCAGACTTGGTCAGGACGCCGTACTGCTCGGCGGCGGATCGACGCCATACAGCATCGATTCTCAGGTCTATGACACCCTGCACACCCGGGTGGCCGACTCGTCGCCGTACTCCAACCCGGGTAACTTCACTGCTCCCGGACTCGATCAGCTGCTCGACGAAACCCGGGCGAGCGCACCGTCGCCGGAGAACACCGAGCGCTACCGCGAGATCCAGCGCGTCTACGCGGCGCAGCCGTCGTCGGTGTTCTTGACCTTCCTGCATCACACCTACGCCTCCCGTAACCCGGGTGGCGCCGAGTGGACACACGACGCCCCAATCCTCGAACCGCACTCACACGGCGTGTCATGGGGGCCGTGGTGGAATCTGCCGTCCTGGAGGTCAGGTGGCGAGGCGCCGACGTCATGACCTCGGTCGACGACCGGACTGCCGTCGCGGCCCCACAACCGGCGCGGGCGACCCGTGTCCGACGCCGGGAACGATCTCGCGGCCGAGCGGCCCTCACTCTGCTGGGACGACGTCTGCTGATCGCGATCCCGACCCTGATCCTGGTGTCGTTGGGCATCTTCGGGATAGCGGCACTGTCGCCGTTCGATCCGCTCACCGCCCACCTGGGTGACCGATTCCAGTCGGCGACGCAATCGCAGCGAGACGCCGTGACCGACGCCTATGGGCTCGACCAGAGTTGGATCTCGGCGTGGTGGGGATGGTGGCGCGAGATGTTCCACGGTGACCTGGGCTGGTCGTCGACCCAGACCCAGCCGGTCGTCGACGTGCTCGCCGCACGGATGCCGTTCACATTGCTGATGTCACTCGCGGCGCTGGTGGCCGCGGCACTGATCTCAATTGTGTTGGGCGCCATCATCGGTATGCGTCGCGGCGGAATCCTCGATCGCGGATGTGCGGCGCTGGCAGCGGTTCTCGCCTCGACCCCGCCCTTCGTGGTCTCGCTGCTGCTGGTGAGTGTGGTCGCGGTAGGGCTCGGCTGGTTCCCGACGTCGGGCGCACGCCGGCCCGGTGACCCCTACACCCTCGAGGGCATCGCCACGCACGCGGTGCTCCCGTTCATCGCGTTGACCGTGTCGTTGATTCCGTGGCTTCTGCTGTCGATGCGAGCCTCGGTGATCGAGGCGGTCGACTCCGACGCGGTCCGGGCGGCCCGGGCGCGCGGCATCGGCGGCGCTCGTCTGATGCGTGGACACGTGGCGCCGATGTCGGTGCTGCCGACGCTCGCGCTACTCGGCACGCGCCTTCCCGAACTCATCGCCGGCGCGGCGATCGTCGAAACCGTCTTCGGCTGGCCGGGTCTGGCACAAGCACTGGTGGATTCGGCGGTGGCACTGGACTTCTCGTTGCTGGCCGCGTTGTCGGTGGGATCGGCCGCCCTGGTGCTTGCCGGTTCGGCGCTGTCCGATGCGGCCGCGGTGTGGATCGACCCGCGGATCGGAATGACCGCATGAGCGCCGACCTGAGCACCACCGGTACGGTATCGATGCCCATTGCGTCGGCGGCCCGATGGGCGCGAGTCGCCGCCATCCTCGGGTTCGCGTGGCCGTGGATTGTTCTCGGGGTGATAGCGCTCGGCGCAGTTCTCGTCCCGATCGTCGCCGGTCCCCAGTCGGCCGACTTCGCCTCGGCACTCCGCGCACCCGGCGACGGCTTTCTGTTCGGCAGTGATCACTCCGGCTACGACCTCGGCGTACGGACCGCCCAGGGGCTGCGGATCTCACTGGTGATCGCGGCGATCTGCGCGGTGGTCTCCACGGTGATCGGACTTGTCGTCGGGCTTGCCGCCGCGACCATCGGTGGGTGGTTCGACGCCCTGGTGATGCGGGTCGTCGATGGCGTCAATGCGCTGCCGCATCTGGTGGTGGGGGTGGTGATCGCCGCGATGTGGCGCGGTGACCCGGTGGCGATCATCGCCTCGATCGGACTCACCCACTGGCCCGCGGTGGCACGTGTGGTCCGGGCCGAACTCCTCGACAATGTGCGGGCCGGTTGGATCGAGACCGCCCGTCTGGCCGGCGCCTCCCGCTGGTTCATCGCCCGACGCCACCTGTTGCCCGCGGTGACCGGTCAGGCGCTGGTGGCCATGACCATCCTGTTGCCCCACGCGGTCTGGCACGAGACGACCCTGTCGTTCCTGGGCGTCGGTCTGTCGCCGGACCAGGCCAGTCTCGGGACACTGCTCGGGCAGGCGCGGGGTGACGTTTTGACCGGCGCGTGGTGGACACTGGTGGTTCCCGGCCTGGCGCTGATCGTCACGGCACTCGCGTGTGCCGCGGCCGGCTCGTCGCTGCGCCGCGTCTCGAGACCGCCGACCGGGCAGGTGTGGTGATGGATACCCGCGAATCATATACGCGCAGTAGTGTATCCGCGGCTGCGGTCGACGGTCTCACCGTGGACATCGCCGGACGCCGGCGGTGGCAACCCCACGTGGTGCGGGTTCTCGACGAGGTGACCCTCGAGCTGCGGCAGGGCGAGATCACCGCGCTGATCGGCGAGTCCGGTTGCGGCAAATCGATGCTTGCCTCCGCACTGGTGGGTTTGCTCCCACCGGGCTCGGCGGTGACCGGGACGGTCCGGGTGGGCGATCAGGTCCTGTCGGTGCGTGACCCGCGATGGCGGGATCTCCGCGGTCGGCACGTCGGGCTGGTTCCGCAATCCCCGGCCACCTCCTTCACCCCGGTCAGAACACTCGAATCGCAACTGGCCGAGGTGATCTCGGTCCACCGCGCGACCTGCACCCCGGCGCAGCTGTGTGACCGCGTCCGATTGCCCGCCGACGCGCTGGGATGCTATCCGCACGAGTTGTCCGGCGGGATGGCGCAACGTGCGGCCCTCGCCGCAGCGATCACCGGCAGCCCCAGGGTGATCGTCGCCGACGAACCCACCTCCGCCCTCGATCCGGATCTGGCGCAGGGGATCTGGGATCTGCTGGGTGAGCTCGCCGACGACGGTGCCGCGGTGCTGGTGATCACCCACGACATGGATGCCCTGCGCCGGGCCGAGAGGTGTTCGTCCATCGTGGTGATGCGACGAGGTGCGTTGGTGGCCCACGGGTCACCCGACGACTGCATGACCGCCGACGACGCCTACGTTCGTGCCTTCTTCGAGCCGGTCCGATGAGGAAGGCGGTGACCCGGTGGCCCAGGATGTGACTGCACCGATCATGTTGCGTGCCAGCGGTATCGGCGTCGAACTCGCGGGTGTACGAGTACTCGACGATGTGTCGTTGACGGCGCGCTCGGGCCGGATGACCGGGGTCAGCGGACCGTCCGGAGCGGGAAAGACCACCCTGCTTCGGGCTCTGGCCGGGCTGGTACCGCTGTGCGCCGGGACCATCGACCATGGGGGACAACCGAATCGGCGTCCCGGCGAGATCGGGATGCTCGCGCAGCATCCTCGCCTTGTCGCCAACCCGCGCTGGACATTGCGGCGGATCGTCGCCGAACCGGCAACCATCGCCGGTCGGGACATCGATGTGTCGGAGGTCGCCGACGAGGTGGGCCTCGATCGGGAGCTGCTCGATCGGTTTCCCGCCGAGGTCAGCGACGGGCAACTCCAGCGGGCGTGCCTGGGCCGGCTCGTGGTGGGGTCGCCGAGCATCGTTCTCTGCGATGAGCCGACCGCCATGCTCGATCCGGTGGCCGCACGGGTGGTCATCGAGATCCTGGCGTCGATCGTCGACCGGGGCGCGGCGATGGTGCTGGTGAGTCATCAGCGCGCCCTGATCGAGGCACGCTGTGCCGATGTCGTCGAGCTCGGCGTCGGTGTCGGGATTGCCTGAACCGGCGCTCACGCCCCCATCGACGCCGCATCCTCCTCGCCGAACCGCTCCTCGAGTTCGGCGGTGGAGTAGTCCAGATCGATCTCGGCGACGTCGCGGCCACGGGCGGACTCGATCGCGTTGAGTCGTCGGGTGGCGCGGTCGGCGGCGTAGGAGAGGAACATGTCGTTGTCGAGGCCGAAGGGCTGTTCGTCGAACTGTTCGTTGACCCACGAGATCAGGCCCAGGGCCAGGGGCATCAACTCGCCCATGCGGGTGGTGACGGCCTCCCACAGGGAATCGTCGGCGGCCACATGACGACGACACGTGAAGGTGCCCCACGCCATATGACGTCGCTCGTCGTCGCTGATGAACCCGATGAGCCGGCGCATTCCGGGCAGGATGTCGTGGATCGTGCACACGGTGTGCCACGCGTAGTAGCCGGTCAGCGCCAGCGACCCCTCGACGACGTGGTTGTAGGTGACGCTGGCCCGGATCTGATTGAGCGGTGACGGATCGGAGTCGAGCAGGTGCAGGGAATGCGGCAACTCCTCGTAGAACAGTTGCCGGTAGTAGGGGTTCTCGGAGACGAAGGAGTTGAGGTCGGCGGTCAGGCCGACCGCGTCCATCCACATCCGGAAGACCTGGGTGTGCTTGGCCTCCTCGAAGCAGAACTGCGTCAGATACATCTCGTCGCCGAAGCGCCCCTCGGCCGCCATCGCCGACATGAACGGCTGGATGTCGGAGGTGACGGCCTCCTCGCCGGCGACGAATTGGGAGACCAGGAAGGTCGCCGACCGTCGTTGCTCGTCGGTCAGCTCGGCCCAGTCCTGAGCGTCCGTGCGAAAGTCGATGGCGGCCGGATCCCAGAATCGGGAGTTGCCTTTGACGAAGAGGCGCAACGGAAGTGCGTTCCAGTTCAATCCGCCGCGACGCAGCGAGGAGAAATCCTCGCGGATCGTCGGGCGGTGTTCGGCTAGAGTCATGTCGGCCACCCGTCCCTTCTCAGGTGATGGTGACGCTATCCGGTTACCCGTCGGTTGTGGCCCGATCGGCGTAACGCACAGGAAACATCAAACGTCTGCGGCGGGTCGATCGGTGATCTCGTCGGTGCCGTCGGAGCCAGTATTCTTGCGCGACAACGCACTTGGCCACCAGATGCGCCGGCCGATGTCGAGGGTGAGGGCCGGCACCAGCAACGTCCGCACGACCAGGGTGTCCAGCAGGACACCGAAGGCGACGAGGAAGGCGACCTGGGCCAGGAACAGCAGTGGGATCACCGCGAGCGCGGCGAAGGTGGCCGCGAGGACCACGCCGGCCGAGGTGATGACGCCACCGGTGGAGGTCAGCCCTCGGATTACGCCGGCACGGGTGCCGTGGCGGATCGATTCCTCGCGCACACGCGTCATCAGGAAGATGTTGTAGTCGATTCCCAGGGCCACCAGGAAGACGAAGGCGAACAACGGCACCACCGGGTCGGCGCCGGCAAAACCGAAGGGCCCGTTGAACAGCAGTGCCGCGACGCCGAGCGTGGCGGCGAACGACACCACCGTGGTGGCCAGCAGCAGTGCGGGGGCGAGCAGGCTGCGCAGCAGCAACACCAGGACCGCGAAGACGACGACCAACACGATCGGGATGATCAGGTTGCGATCGTGAATGGCGGTGGTGCGGGTGTCCAGGTCGATCGCCGTCGTCCCGCCGACCTCGGCATCCGCGTCGGGTATCGCATGCACCTTGTCCCGGATACGTTGCACGGTGTCCTGCGCGGCGAGCGATTCGGCGTTGTCCGACAGCGTCGCCTGCACGGCCACCCGGCGGTCCCGGACGACGGGTGCACCGTCGGCGGTGAGCACACCGGCCGAGGCCACACCGTCGGTGGAGGTGACCGCCGCGAGTACCTCGTCGGCCCGATCGGCGTCGGTGATGACCCAGGTGGGGGTGCCGCTACCGGCGTCGAAGTGGCGGGCCTGGATCTGGGCACCGGTCACCGAGTCGACGGTGCCGAGGAAGTAGTCGGTCTGGGCGATGCCGTCGGAGCGGAACAGCGGTGCGAACGACGCGCCGATCAAGAGCACCACGAGGGTGCCGATCCAGATCGCGCGGGGCCGGGCGGCGACCTTCTCGGCGATCGTGTGCCAGAGGCGATGCGTCGCCCCGGACTCGTCGTCGTCCTCGGCGCTCGTGGTCGACAGCGCCGGCCGGTACGGCCAGAACGCAGCCCGGCCGAGCAGGGCGAGGACCGCGGGAAGGAAGGTCATCGACGCGAGGAAGGATGCGACGATACCCAGCGCCGCGACCGGTCCGAGGCTGCGGTTGGAGTTGAGGTCACTGAACAGCAGGCACAGCACGCCCAGGATGACTGTTCCGGCAGACGCACCGACCGGTTCGATGGTGGCCCGCCTGGCCCGCCGGATCGCGAGATATTTGTCTTCGGTGTGGGTCAGTTCCTCCCGGAAACGGGACACCAACAGCAGTGCGTAGTCGGTGGCGGCGCCGAAGACCAGGATGAACAGGATGCCCTGACTCTGACCGTTGAGTTCCAGGATGTCGTTCTCGGCCAACAGGTAGACCGCACCGGAGGCCAGAGCGAGGGCGAACACTGCGGAGATGACGACGACGAACGGCAGGATCGGACTGCGGTAAACGACGATCAGGATCAGGATCACCACCGACCCGGCGACGACGAGCAGCAAACCGTCGATGCCGGCGAAGGCCTCGCTCAGGTCGGCGATCTGTCCGGCCGGCCCGGTGACCTTGACCGTCAGCCCCGCCGGTGGATTCTCCAGGCCGTCGCGCAGGGTCTCGACGGTGTCGCCGGGTTCGCCCGCGGTGGAGATCGGCATGTACACGACGAGGGCTTGGCCGTCCTGCGACGGAATGGCGGGGGACATCGCCGCACCGAATCCGGGCTTGCCGGCGAACGCCCCGGTGGCCGAGGCGAGGTACTCGCGGTCGGCGTCGGTGACACCCGACCGGCGTTCGGCGACGACGATCGCCGGCACCTCACTGGTATCCTGGAACTGACCGAGGACGTCGTTGACCTGGGTGGACTCCGCGGAGGCGGGAAGGAACGCGCTGTTGTCGTTGGTGGAGACCGACGACAGTTTGCCGGCGAACGGCCCGGTGATCCCGCCGATGATCACCCAGGCCAGCAACAACAGCGCGGGGATCAACCAGCGGAGCCGGCGCCGAGTGGGGGACGGGTGAGACGGCGCGGGCGTCGCCATTGGTGGGTTCCTTTCCTGATTCTTCGCCGGGTGGGGCGTGTCGTCGGTGGCGGTGTGGTCTCCAGACGGTTGTCTCCAACCGGTTGTCTCCAACCGGTTTCGTCCAGCGGCGTGCCGAGGCTCGCGGGCACTTCGTAGCCGTCCGATGATCGGATGGTTCAGGTCTGATCGTCGTGGTCTCCGCGGACCAGGCTATGTGCAGGCGGGCCGAGTCGGCGACGACGCGCGCGCCGTCGGTGTCGATCGTGTTCGCGAAGTTGCCGACGATGCGGTCGAGGTGCAGGGTGCCGTCATCGTCGGCGATCCGGGCGACGACGGCGGCCGACAGCGGCAGATGATTGGGGGGCAGATGATTGGGATAACTGCGCATGTATGCCACCGAGCGGCGATCGGGAATGGGCAAGATGGTGTCGCCGGTGAGCAGCACGCCGCGGCCGTCGGCGCCGGCGGATGGCGACAGGGCGAGGGTGTTGCCAGGATCTCGAAGATGTTGTGCCAGAAGGAAGATGCGCATTTCCATGCGGTCGGCCGCATGGATGTTCCACGATGGGTCGTGGGGGCACGCGGTGTGCCGAGAAAGGTGTATCTCTCCATGAAGACCAAAGGTGCAATCCTGCGCGAGCCCGGACAGCCGTGGCAGATCGAGGAGATCGAGGTCGGCGATCCGGTGGCCGGCGAGGTGCAGGTCCGCCTGGCCGCATCCGGGCTGTGTCACTCCGACCATCATCTCCGTACCGGCGACTCTCCCGCACCGATGCCGGTTCTCGGTGGCCATGAGGGTGCCGGTGTCGTCACCAAGGTGGGACCGGGCGTCACCCGCCTCAAGGAGGGTGATCATGTCGTCACCGCCTTCATCCCGGCGTGTGGTGTGTGTGAACCCTGCTCGTCGGGCCTGCAGAACATCTGCGACGAGGGTGCCCGCCTGCTGACCGGGCTGTCCATCGCCGACGACACCCACCGGGTGCACACCTCCGACGGCACGCCACTGACCACCATGTGCCTGCTGGGTACGTTCGCCCCGTACATCACCGTCAACGAGGCGTCGCTGGTGAAGATCGAGGACGACATCCCGCTGCGCGAGGCCGCGCTGCTCGGCTGTGGTGTCGCGACGGGCTGGGGATCGGCCGTCGAGATCGGTGACACCCACACCGGCGACACCGTCGTGGTGATCGGCATCGGCGGCGTCGGCATCAACTCGGTGCAGGGTGCCGCGGCCGCCGGCGCGCGCCACGTCATCGCGATCGATCCGGTGCCGTTCAAGCTGCAGATGGCCGAAAAGCTCGGTGCCACACACACCTTCGCCTCGATCGACGAGGCGTTACCGGTGATCGGCGAGATCACCTGGGGCAAGATGGCCAACACCACCGTGATCACCGTCGGTGAGATCTTCGGCGACATCATTGCTCCCGCGCTGAGCCTCACCGGCAAGGGGGGACAGGTCGTCGTCACTGGCATGGGCAACTTCTCGTCCATGGACGTCAAGCTCAACTTGTTCGAACTCACCCTGCTGCAGAAGCGGGTCCAGGGTGCGATCTTCGGCGGTACCGGACCGCGCATCCAGATTCCGAACCTGTTGCGCGAGTATCGTTCCGGGCGGCTCAACCTGTCGGATCTGATCACCACCACCTACCGTCACGATCAGATCAACGAGGCCTACGACGATATGCTGGTCGGCCGCAACATTCGCGGCATGATCGTTTACGGCGACGACGACTACTGAGCCGCGGCCGTTCGCGACCATCGCTGAACACATCGAGACCCTTTCCGCCGGAAAGGGTCTCGATGTGTTCTCGCGGTTCTAGACCTGCTTGCGCCGGAGGTCGACGAGCAGGGTGAGGAAGCGGATGCCGAGGCCCAGCAGGATGAAACTGCTGATCATCTGGACCGACACGGCGACCCGGGCACCTTGGGAGTCGGGTGCGATGTCCCCGAAACCCGTTGTGGTGAACACGGTCAGGCTGAAGTAGAGGGCGTCGACGCGGCTCAGCCTCTCGTTCATGCTCCCGTGGTCGTAGTCGGAGAACATGAAGTACAGCGTCGCGAAGGCGACGATGTAGAAGGTCGCGACCGCGACGAGCATCTCCAGGGCGGTGGGCACCGGGTACTTCGAGTGCATGAAGTGCCGGATCTCGTAACCCACGAATGCGACGAGAAGCAGTGAGCCGCAGAGGAACCCGATCATCTTGAAGTCGCTGTCGGCGTTGATCGGCAGCAGGAAGTAGCCCACCAGGAGAATGGTTCCGGCCGCAATCGGGCGCAGCAGCGCGGTGACCATCTCCCGGGTGGAGACCTCTACGCCTCCCACCATCCGCCGGGTGTGCTCACCAGATTCGGACACGCTCGTCGTCCGGCAGATAGAGGTCGTCCCCGGCGGAGACGCCGAACGCCTCGTAGAAGGCGTCGATGTTGCGGATGACGCCGTTGCACCGGAACTCCGGCGGCGAATGCGGGTCGATCGACAGGCGTCGGATCGCCTCGGCGTCACGGGTTTTGGTGCGCCAGATCTGCGCCCAGCTGAAGAACACCCGCTGGATGCCGGTCAGGCCGTCGATCACCGGCGGCTCGGTGCCCTCGGTGGCGAGTCGGTAGGCGACCAGTGCGATCGACAGGCCGCCGAGATCGCCGATGTTCTCCCCGATGGTGAACTCGCCGTTGACCTTGTACTGCTCATCCAGTCCGTCGGGGGTGAACTCGTTGTACTGCTCGATGAGTTTGCGTGTCCGGGACGAGAATTCACTGCGATCGTCGTCGCTCCACCAGTTGACGAGGTTGCCGTCGCCGTCGTACTTGGCGCCCTGATCGTCGAAGCCGTGTCCGATCTCGTGACCGATCACCGCGCCGATGCCGCCGTAGTTGGCCGCGTCGTCGGCGTCCGGGTCGAAGAACGGGGGCTGCAGGATCGCCGCCGGGAAGACGATCTCGTTCATGCCGGGGTTGTAGTAGGCGTTCACGGTCTGCGGGGTCATGAACCACTCGTCCCGGTCGACCGGCGCGCCGATCTTGGCGAACTCGCGGTCCTGCTCGAACGACGACGCGCGGGCCACATTGCCGATCAGATCACCACGATCGACCGCCAGCGCGCTGTAGTCACGCCAGCGGGCCGGGTACCCGATCTTCGGGGTGAACTTGTCGAGTTTGGTCAGTGCCTTGCGCCGGGTCTCCGGGGTCATCCACTCCAGATCGGAGATGTTGCGGCGGTACGCCTCGACGAGATTGGCGATGAGTTCGTCCATCCGGGCCTTGGCCTCGGGCGGAAAGTGCTTGTCGACGTAGAGCTTTCCGACGGCGAACCCCATCGCGCCCTCGACGAAACCCACCGCCCGCTTCCAGCGGTCCCGGTTGGTCTCGGCTCCGGTCAGTGTGCGGCCGTAGAAGTCGAAGTTCTCCTCCACGAAGGCCGACGACAGATACGGTGCCGCGCTGCGCAGCAGACGCCAGGTCAGCCAGGTCTTCCAATCCTCCAGGGGAGACTCGGTGACCAGGGTCGAGACGTCGGTGATGAACGACGGCTGCCCGACGACGACCTCGGCGAAGGTGGTTTCACCCACGGTGCCGAGTCCGCCGAACCACGCATGCAGGTCGAATCCGGCCGCCGCCGCCCCAAACTCGTCGAGGGTCATCAGGTTGTAGGTCAACTCCGCGTCGCGGCGGCGCACCACATCCCAGTGATGGCCGGCGATCGCCGTCTCCAACCGCAGGACCGTGGCCGCGCGGCCCTCGGGGTCGTCGACGCCGGCCAGGGTGAACATCCGTGCCATGTGGGCGAGGTATGCGTGCCGTGTTTCGGCGTGCTTGTCGTCGCGGTAATACGACTCGTCGGGCAGTCCCAGGCCGGACTGCATCACGTGCACGAGGTAGCGATCCGACGCCCGGGCATCGGTGTCGACGTAGAAACCGAACAGTCCACCGACGCCGTGGCGCTGCAACCGTCCGATCCGGGTCGCGAGCCCGGTGGTGTCGGCGATGGCGGCGATCTTCTCCAACTCGCCGGTGATCGGCCCGATGCCGAGGGCCTCGACGTGGTCGGTGTCCATGAACGATCCGTACAGATCACCGATCTTGGCGGCGTCGCTGCCGCTCGGCGGCGTCGCCGCGGCCGCCTCGGCGATGAGGTCGCGGACGTTCTCCTCGGCGCGGTCGCGCAGGACGTGGAAGGCGCCGTCGACCGAGCGGTCCTCGGGAATGACGTGCGAGGCCAGCCATTTGCCGTTGACGTGGCTGAACAGGTCATCCTGGATGCGGACGGCATCATCGACCCAGTCGAGGTCGAGTCCGGAGGCGGGTGTTGCGGTATTCGACGTTGCGGTATTCGACACGGTCACGTCGTCCATCCTGTCATCGCCGGAGCGATCCGTCAGCCGGCCGGTGTCTCCCGCGGAACGTTGTCGGAGGAGTTGTCGGCGAATGCCGGGGACACCGGTGGCGCGGACGGGTACATTCCCGGCCATGTACCCCGAGACGCCCGATCGTCGTCCGCCTGCGCAGCAGCAGTGGCCGCCGCAGCAGCAGTGGTCGCAGCCGTCGTCGGCGCCGTTCGGTGCTCCCTACCAGCAGCAACCACCGCTTCCGGTACCCCAGCCGTCATGGCCCTACCCCGTCGCGCAGCCCGGTGTCGCGCAACCCGGTGTGGTGTATCCGCCGGTGGTCGTGGTCGGCAGCGAGAAGAGTGTCGGGTTGGCATTCGTGTTCGCCTTCTTCTTCGGCCCGCTGGGGATGTTCTACTCCACGGTGACCGGTGCGCTGGTGATGCTCGGCGTCAGCCTGGTCGGGCTGTTCCTGTCCTTCTTCCTTCTCGGGGTCCCCTCGTTCCTCATCTGGATCGGGTGCATCGTGTGGTCGTGCAATGCGGCGAGTGAACACAACAATCGACTTCGGGCAGGCATCCTCCGCTACTGACCTCCGCTGCGTTGGCCTGTGGCAATCCCGCGTCAGAACTCGCCCAGCGCGCGCTCCATCGCCCAGATCAGGATCTCCGACGGTTCCCGGGCGGTGAGGCTTTCGCCGCCGGTGTCGACGCCACGAGCCGCGTCGCCGGCGGCCAGTTCGAGGCGATTGCCCTCGTCATCGGTAACGACCACCGCGCCATGGACGACGAAGAGATGAGTGAAGCGCGCCGACGGCATCGTCAGCGTCTGCTTGCCAGAGGGTCGCGCGGCATACAGCGTGGCCCCGGAATTGGCGATGGATATCGCGGCATGACGATCCGGGTCGCCGGAGGCGACCGTGACGAGTGAACCGGCGGCCAGCTCCGTCGAGATGTCGCACTGCGCGTAGGAGGGTTCGGTTCCGTGACGATCGGGGAGTACCCACATCTGCACGTAGTGGACGGTCTCGGTACCGGAACCGGGCAGGTCGGGCCACGGATCGTTGCGCTCGGAATGGTCGATACCGCTGCCGGCGCTCATGCGTTGTGCCAGTCCCGGGTAGACGACTCCGGCGTGTCCGGACGAATCGCGGTGGACGAGAGTCCCCGAACTCACCCATGTGACGATCTCGGATTCCTGGTGATGATGTGATTCGAATCCACAGTTCGGTGGAAGAAATTCCTCATTCGATGCAATTAATGCACCATGATGGGTGTTGGCTGGATCGTAGTGATCGCCGAAGGAGAAGCAATGGTAGGAGGTGAGCCAGGCCGTCGTCGTCAGGCTCCTGTCTCCGGCCCGGGTAACCGAAAAGCCCATGACCCATTATGGCCATCGGCGGACGGTGAGGTTTCGGGCCGGTCTTCTGCTGTGCAAAATCCCAGTTCAGGGCGACATCGTGCACGTGACGACGAGGCCGAACGGCCGCCACCGGCGCCATCTTCGTCGCCGACGCCACGTGCCGCCGGCAACACCCCGCCGACCCTACCGCCGCGCCCCCGCGGTCTCGGACGGCGCGCCGACCCCGCCCGACGCGAGACGCCGAGAACGCAGATGGGTCCCCGCGGCGACCTTCCAGGATCCCCGGTCCGAGGACGCCCGCAGCCGCCCGACGCGACGTTCCCGCCGCCGCGCCGACAACCCCCACGACGAGAAGCGCCACACCGAGAAGCGCCACACCGAGAAGCGCCGCGTCCACAACCAGGACCCGCCGAGGTCGATCGAGCTCCGCTGAGTCGAGAGCAGCGGAACCGAGGCCAGGCGAACCGGGGTGGGCAAGCGCCGCAACCCCGCACGGGGTCGATCCCACCGTGGGTCCCTTCGCGCACCGGCGAGGCCGACGCGATCCCGGCCACCCCGCAGGGACCACGCGTGGTGAGAACGCGTGTCCGCGCCGGTGACGTCCAGCGACCGACCGTCCGACCCGCAGTGCGGCCGGGTCGACGCCCGGTGGGTTCGGACGAACCCGCGGTCACCGGGCCAGGACCTGCCGCCGCCGACGACGCCGAGACCACCGCATCGGGCACGACCGAGGTCGCCGCGTCGGGCAAGCCCACACTTGGCGCGTCCGGCAAAGCCGGGGCCGCCGCAGCGGCCAAGTCCGCCACCCCGGGCAAGTCCAAGTCCGGCGCCTCGGGCAAGTCCAAGTCCGGCGCCTCGGGCAAGCCCAGGCACGCGGCCGCGTCGCAACCGGCAGACGCCGACAACCCGGAGCCCGCCGCCGATTCGGGTGTCACCGACCCCGACACCGACGTCACAGCCGACGATTCGTCGGCGCGAGATGAGATCGTGACCGGTCTGAATCCCGACCGCAAGCGTTCGGGATCGAAATCGCGTGTGACTAGAGTGAAAATTGTGACTATGGGTTCTCGGGTGAAATGGGCGGCACTCGCCGCGTGCGTGGTGGTGGCGTGTGCCGCCGCGTTCGGGATCAAACAGTTGGTGTCCAACCATCCCGATACCGGTTCGACGGCCGCGATGAATGCGTTCGCGGCAGCGTGGAGCAAGCAGGACGCCGCGACCGCGGCGTCCTACACCACCGCACCGGGACAGGCGAGTGAGGCGTTGACCCAGACCTTCCAGGGGATGAACGCCCGGCAGGTCGACGTGGTCGTCGAGAAGCCCGTCGAGTACAGCGACGGCACCGCGTCGTTCTCCCTGCGCACCACCTGGACCTTCGACAAGGACCACACCTTCACCTCGACCAGCAACGCCGGCGCCCGGAACCTGTCGACCGGCTGGAAGATCACCTGGGAGCCGGCGGTGATCGCCCCCGGCCTGCCCATCGGCGGGTCGATTCGGGAGGTCCGTACCGAGGCGACTCCGGCTCCCACGGTCAACAGCCGCTCGGGCAAGACATTGCTCTACCTGCAGCCGGTCAACGAGATCATTCTCGATCCCACCCAGACACGAAATGTCGCGGCCTCCGCGCGGCAGTTGGCGGTCACCCTCCAACCGATCGCGCCGCTGGTCACCGCGGATGTGATCAACCAGAAGCTGGCCGAGACGCCGGGCAAGGCCATCACCGCCGTCACCCTGCGTGACTCGGATATGGGTGTGATGACCCGGAACCCGTCGTCGGTGCCCGGCGTGACCGTCCGCAAGGCGGGCATGCTCGTGATGGCCGACCGTCGTCTCAACTCTCCGCTGGAGGCCGGCCTCACCAACTACTGGCAGGCGATCCGGGACGCCACCGCCGGATGGCAGGTCCAGATGGTCGGGCCGGGGATGGCGCCGCGACGCCTCGACGGCGAGCAGGGGCCGCCCGGCGCGGACGTCGAGACCACCGTCGATCAGGGGGTGCAGCTGTCACTGGGCGACGCCGCGGTCGAGGTGGGACAGCCTGCCACCATCATGGCGCTCGATGCGACCACCGGTGGCATCCTCGGCGTGGCGCAAAACTCCTACGCAGCAGACCGGGCGATCACCCTCGACACCGCATACCCGGTCGGTACGACACTCGATCCGGTGCTCACGGCCGTCGACCGTTCGGCCCGCGACGCGCAGGAGACCCCGCAGGCGGTCCTCGACCGGCTCGGCCTCGGTGTGCAGTTCACCGTGCCGGGAGCAAGTACGCCGACCTCCGGGCCGGGTGTCGCGACCATCGACCTGCAGTCCGAGACGTCCAAGATGTCGATGACCAACATGGCGGCGCTCGGCGTGGCGATGGCGCGTAGTTCCACCGGAACGCGGAGTTCGGTCGCACCGTTCGTCATCAAGGGTGTTCCGACGAAGGTCGTCGGTGGCGCGCTCGGTGACCTCGGTGCCGACCTGACGAAGCCGATCTGGCAGGCCATGACCACCACGGCCAAGACCGGCGACGCCAGCGATCTCACCGGGGCGCCCGGCCTGCGCGCTCTGGTCGGAACCAACGGTCCCGAGGGACCCGGATGGTTCGTCGGCGTACAGGGCGGGAAGGTCATCGTGATCTACACCGAGGGCCCGAAATCGGGGACCGCGGCACTTCAGGTGGCGCAGAAGTACTTCCGCATCAAATGACCGCTCCGCACCAGGTGGCCGCCCGGTGTCGGTGACCGGCCGATGTCAGGCGGCGTCGGTGGTGGGGCAGTGTGAATCGCTGCGCCGAAGTGCGTAGGCGGCGACGCCCCGCCAGCCGAGCAGGAACAGTCCCAGGGTCACCGTCGCGACGATGACGAAGCTGAATGCGACACCCTCGTGGAACAGGTAGCGCAGGATCATGCCCACCGTCACCGTGCAGAACCAGATCGCCACACCGGCGGGGAGGACGCGTTCGGGTCGGAAGTCGTGCCCGAACCAATCGCTGGACCGGACATGGGAGTACACGTAGACGATCGACCACCCGACGGCGGCGCCGGCCAGGAACGGCCACAGCGCCTGCATGAGCCCCAGGAACTCGTATCCGTGGTGGTGTGACGCCCGTCCGATCAGCACGAAGACGGTGACGGCAACGGCGTCGGCGGCACCGGTGACCGGCCATCGCAGCGATGACGGCGCCTTGGCATTCCCCCGGGTAGCCATGTCAGAACTCGGCATGGTCCATCACGGTAGCGCTTTTCGGGCGTCAACCCGAATTGGTGCCCTCATCGGTCCCGTCGGGCGGCGGTGTCGTGGGCGTCGATCCGCCCGGTTCGTCGGAGTCCACCTCGGCGAGTGGGGCATCGCTGCGTTCTCCCGGCGGCGTCGGGGATTCCTCGTGGGTCGAAGGGTGTGCGAACTCCTGTTGCACGAGTTCGCGGTCCCGGTCGTACTCGGCCTCGATGGTGTCCTGCTCGCGGATGCCGGACCGGAACTTGGCGATGATCACCACCCACCCGATCGCCGCGACCAAGACGTAACTCACGATCCGGTACACCAGCACCGCGGTCAGCGCATCCGCTGCGGGAATTCCCGCGGTGGTCAGGGCGGGAACCAGCACGGCGTCCACCACCCCGATTCCGCCGGGCAGCAGGGGAACCGCGGTGCCCACGGCCTTGCCGGCCGCGTAGGCCACCATTACGCCCGAGATCGTGGGATGCACCCCGACCGCCCAGCAGGCGAACAGCAGGCATCCGATGTCGGTGATCCAGTTGAAGAGGCTCCAGGTGAACGCGATCGCGGTGTCGCGCTGGGTCAGCTGCACCGCCCGCAACTGTTCGAGGATCTCGTTCAACCGATCGACGCCCTGGTCGACCGGCCGGTTGCGCAGATGGTTGAACCAGCTCAGGGCCCGTTCCCCGGTCGACCGCAGCGATTCCGGATGGGTTGCCAGGTATTGCAGGACCACCGCCACCGCGATGAACCCGACCACCGAGAAGATCACCGAGAACGGGCTGGTGCGGGCGCCGGCGAGTACGGCGCCACCGAAGCCGAGGACGGCGAGCCCGACACCGGCGAGCAGGCCCGACATCACCACCTGCCAGGACGCGACCACCGGTGTGGCACCCCATTTGCGGGTCTCGCGGTAGGTGAAGGCCGGGGCGAGGACCTGACCGCCCGGCATCGTCTGCGACAACGAGTTGGCGGCCAACACCACCGACAGCGACTTCCACTGCTTCACCCCCACGCCGGCCGAGCGCAGCAGGGCCCGTTGCACCTGCGCGAAGCTGTCCATCGACAACAGGGCGGCCACGGCACAGGCCACCAGCCACACCCAGTCCAGATCGCCGGCCTGACGCCAGGCCTCCTCGAGTTTCGGCCAGATCAGAACGATCTCGACCGCCAGGATGACCAGCACGACCGCCAGCAACAGCCACCGCAGCCACCACCACAGACGGTGACGCGGCTGGGCTCGGGCAGCCGGACGGTCCGATGACATAGACCTCACCCTAACCACCGCTACGCTGGCATCCGTGAATGACAGCGGCCCGGGGGTCGAATCGAGTGATGGTGGGAGTGCGGGTGTGAGCCGCAATCGTGCGGCCCGATCCCTCGCGGAACTGGACCGTTCGGCGGTCCATCCCACGGTGCGGGCGGCCGCCGAGTGGAGTTGGCGACTGCTGCTGATCCTGGCCGCGGTGTACGTCCTCGGACGGATCTTCCAGAAGTTCGACGAGGTGACCGTCCCGCTGAGTCTCGCGGTTCTGTTCACGGCGTTCCTCGTTCCGGCCGTCGATTACCTGGATCGTCGTCGGTGGCCGCGGTCGCTGGCAGTCGTGGCGGTCATGCTGGTCGCGCTAGGTGTGGTCGCCGGCGTGCTGACCTTTGTGGGGCGCGCCTTCGTCAGCGGATTCCCCGAGTTGACCAACGAAGTGGTCTCCACGGTCAAACAGACCCAGGACTGGCTGGTGGAGGGGCCGCTGAAGATCGACCGGTCGCAGGTCAGTCACCTCGGCGACAACATCGTCACCCTGATGCAGCACAATCAGGAGAAGCTGGCCAGCGGGGCACTGGCCACGGCCACGACCGCCACCGAACTCGTGACCGGCCTGCTGCTGATGCTGTTCCTGATCATCTTCTTCCTCTACGGCGGAGGGCAGATCTGGGCGTTCACCACCCGGCTGATTCCCCGGGGTTCCCGCGATCGTGTTGCCGCAGCCGGGATCGCCGGATTCGGCACGCTGGTCGCCTACGTCCGGGCGACGGTGGTCGTGGCGCTGGTCGACGCGGTCTGCATCGGTGTCGGATTGGCGATTCTGCGTGTGCCCCTGGCACTTCCGCTGGCGACGCTCATCTTCCTGTTCTCCTTCATCCCCATCGTCGGTGCCCTGATCAGCGGAACGGTGGCGGTGATGATCGCGCTGGTCACCCAGGGCTGGGTCACCGCGGTGATCGTGCTGGCCATCCTCATCGGCGTGATGCAGTTGGAAGGCCATGTGCTGCAACCGTTCCTGATGGGACGCTCGGTGCGACTGCATCCGGTGGCGGTGGTCCTGGCGATCGCCGCCGGGATCGTCGCGGCCGGCATCGTCGGTGGTCTGTTGGCGGTGCCGCTGATCGCGTTCTGCAACACCGCGATCCGATACCTCGTCGGACACCCCGCGTCGGCGATCCTCGGCGGCACGGACGGTTTCGAGGCGTCACCCGATCCACCGGTCTGGGATCGCCTGCAGCTCGAGACCGCGATCGCCGACGCCGAGCACGTCGCCGAACGGCTCGATGGCTCCGAAGATGCCCCGGCGGACGCGGAATCGCCGAAAGAAGAATCGCCGAAAGAAGAATCGGCGCAAGGAGATGCGGCCGACGAGCAGGGAGTCACCGACGACCCGGATGCCGGTGACTCCCCGTCACGTCAGGACTGATCGCCGCCTCGGCTTCGTCGGATCAGGTCGTGCACGCTGATCCGTTCATCCGAGTTCCGTTCACCCGAGTTCCGATCGTCGGCGCCGGTGGGGGCGGCGTGCCGATCCGCGGGGGAGTCCGGACCGGTGGTCGCGGTCTCGCCGGTGCTGGTCGATGGTGTCGCCGGAGATGCGGCGGTCTCGGATGCCGGCGGGCGTGGTGCCGGCGGGCGTGATGTACCGACCGGGGTCCGCGGCGGAGGTGTCCGCGAATCATCCTGGGTCAGGCCACGATCCATCGGTGACGGCCCGTCCTGCGCCGCGCGCCGCGGCGGACGCGGCTGCCCGGTGGCCCGGGCGCGGTCCTCGGGACTCAACGATGCCGCTAGCGGCCGCTTGCCGGTGCCGTCGAGATCAGGTCGGCGCGACAGCGGTGACGGTGCAGCTCCCGTGGGTCGCTGCGGCGCGGGCTGGGACGGCGGGGTCGTCTGTGTCGGCGGGGTGGGCCGTCGGCCGGTGCCGCCCGGCTGCTGGGCGGGCGGGGAAACGACGCCGCCCGGTTGCGGGGCGGGTGGGCCGTCGGCCGGGCGCGCCGTGGGTCGCTGCGGCGGCAACGGAGTGCGGTCCTGCGGGGGAGTCGCTGCCGCAGTTGGATTTTTGGTACCCACGCGTCGGCCGCCCGCAGGTCCGCCGCCGCTTGCAGGTTCGCTTCCCGTGGGTTCGCCGCCGAGACGGATGCCGCCGGCACCGAGCTTCCAGCTCCCGGTATCGGGGCCGTCGGTCTTGCGCAGCGAGTACGGCCGCGGTGGCATGGGGCGCTGGTCGGATTCCGGGCGCGCGGTGGGCACGGGGCGCGGACCGGTCGTCGTGGCCCGACGGTTGATCGGCTGCTCTCCCGACGGCGGTGCGGACGGACCGACCCGAACAGGCATCGGTCGGGGTCGCGGCGCGGCCGGTTCACCGGCCCCCGGTCGCGGTTCCGGTGCGGCGGCGTCCCGACGCGATCCGGCGTCCGGCGTCGGCTCGGCGGGCACCGATCGTGCGCCACGTCGACGACGTCGACCCGCCGCGCCGCCGGGCGCCGCGGCCATCACCGAGGTCGGCACCTCCGAGATCAGGGTGCCCGCGCTGATGGCGCGGGGAGCGCCCACACCGTCACGTTTCTCGTCGGGTTCATCGTCCAGGACGGTCTCGCCGAGACCGATCTTGCGCTGCACGATCCGCATCCAGCGCGGCGCCCACCAGCAGTCGTCACCGAGCAGCTTCATCACCGACGGCACCAGCAGCATGCGGATGATGGTGGCGTCGAGGATCAGTGCCGCGATCATGCCGTAGGCGATGTACTTCATCATCACGATGTCCGACAGGCCGAAGGCGCCGGTCACCACCACGAGAATGGCGGCCGCGGCGGTGATGATGCGGCCGGTCAGGGCCGTTCCGGTGCGGATGGCCTCGGTGGTGCTCGCACCCTTCTGTCTGGCCTCGACCATGCGGGACAACAGGAATATCTCGTAGTCGGTGGACAGGCCGAAGACGATGGCGATGATCAACACCAGCACGGCCGCGAACAGCGGTCCCGGCGTGAAGTTGGCCAGGGAGGCGCCGTGGCCGTCGACGAAGATCCACGTCAGGATGCCCAGCGTCGCACCGAGTCCCAGCGCCGACATCAGGGCGGCCTTGATCGGCAGCACCACCGAGCCGAACGCCAGGAACATCAGCAGACCGGTCACCAGCACCAGCAGCAACGCCATCAGCGGTAGCCGCTGCAGCAGTGCGTCGATGGAGTCCTGGGTGAGTGTCGGGGTGCCGGCCACCCACATGCGGATGCCGTCCGGTTTCTGGATGGCCCGCAGGTCCTTGATGGCCTCACCGGCGGTGTCCCGGTCGACCAGACCGGCCGACATCTGGATGATCGCGGGACCACCCGGGCCGTAGTTGCCGGCCAGCGCGCCGTCATTCGCCGATGCACTGAACTGCTTGGTGAAGCCGGGGATCTTGTTGGCCTCGTCGGCGATCTGGGCGATCTTGTTACCTGCCGACGAGTCGTTCTCGTCGTACATGATGACGAGCTTGATCTCCTCGGTCCGCTCGGTCGGGAAGTACCTGTCGAAGTTCTCCTGCGCGATGCGGCTGGGATTGTCCGGCGGCAGATACTGCTCGCTGATGCCACCGAATTTGATGCCACCGAACGGAATGGTCAACACCAGCAGCAACAGGACCGTCGGGACCGCGGTGGCCACCGGGTGTTTCATCACCCAGCCGGACAGGCGGCCCCAGAAACCGTTGATGATCTCGTCGCGGGACTTGGTGCGCCCGGTCAGGTCGCCGACCTTGCGGTCGAGACGTTCGGCGGCCGGCGGCGAGAACGACCGCACGATAGGGAAGAGCGTGTAGGACAGCATCCAGCGCAGCGACAGCGCGTCGACGCGCGGTCCGAGGATGCCGAGCAGCGCCGGGAGGACGGTGATCGACAGGATCGCGGCCAGCGACACCGAGGCGATCGCCCCGTAGGCCACCGACTTGAGGAATCCCTGCGGCATGATCAGCAGGCATGCGATGGCGGCGACGATGATGGTCGCGGAGAAGACCACCGTCTGCCCGGAGGTCATCACGGTTCTTCGCACCGCGGCCTTCGTCGAATAGCCTTCGGCGAGTTCCTCACGGAAACGGCTGACGATGAACAGGCCGTAGTCGATGGCGATGCCCAAGCCGATCAGCGTGACCACCGATTGGGCGAAGATGTTGAGCTCGGTGGCCTGCGCGATCATCTTCATGATGCCCAGGGACCCGGCGATGGTGAGGCCACCGATCAGGACGGGCAGACAGGCCGCGACGACGCCACCGAAGATGAAGAACAACATCAGCGCGACGAGCGGCAGGGCGATGATCTCGGCGCGGTGGATGTCGGCGTCCATGCCGCGGGCCATGGCCCCGGCCACCGGTTGCAGGCCGGCGAGCTGGAAGGTGGTGCCCGGCAGGTCGTAGCGCTCGGCGATGTTGGTCAGGTCGGGTTCGAGCGTCTTGTAGTTCTCCAGCACCGTCGTGTCGTCGTTGCCGGCGACCCCGATGCTGATGAAGGCGTGTTTGCGGTCCTCGGTGAAGGTGCGCGACCGGACGATGTCCTGCGCGGCCTGCCCGGCGGCGTCGGTCGGCTGATAGAAGGGGTCGATGACCTGCTGGTTGTTCAACAGCGCCTGCTGTTGACCCTCCGGGGTGGAGGTGTCGCCGTTGAAGGCGCGCTGCACGATCGTCGGGTGCTTGTCGATGAGGTCGGTGACGAACCGCTCGACCTTCGCCCCGAACTGCGGATCGTCGACGCTGGTGCCCTGTGCCGGGGTGATCAGCACGATGACATCGGATCGGTGATCGCGGCCGAGTGCGGTGTCGGCGACGACCGACCCCTTCGACGACTGTGAGGTCGGATCGAACCAGCCGCTCTGGCTCAGATACTTGCCGAGGTCCATGCCGTACAGGCCCAGACCGGCCATCAGGGCGACCATGACGGCGATGACGGCGAAGCGCATCCGATAGACGAATGTGCCGATGGCTCCGAACACGCCGAGTCCTTTCGTGAAGTCCGGGGAAAGATTGTCGCAGCGCCGCCTGAGTACCTGCTGAGGTACTCGGGCGGCGATACCGCCGTCGTGCCGGTTTCCCCTCCGGCTCGTCGACCGGCCCGGCTCAGCGCAGGAGCGCGCTGAGCGGCCGGAACGGTGCCAGCCAGGCGCCGTCGTCGGGCAGTGAATCCAGACCGATCCGCGGCAACGGTTCACGGAACACCCCGGGGATGTCCTCGAGGTCGACGAACGTCAACCCCTCGGTGGTCAATGCCCAGCTGGCGTGCTCCCGGAAGCCGATGACCGTCACCGGGATGCCCTCGGCCACGATATCGAGCAACGGTTCGCGGAAGGCCTGACCGTCCGCCGACGCAACGATCAGCCCGGCCAGTCCCACAGTGTGCCTGCGCAACTCGATGTGGTCGAGCATGTCGGCGTCGACGTCGCTGTCCTCGGCGATCTTCGGTTTGGCGAAGACGGCGTAGCCGACGTTGCGCAGGGCCTCCACCCAGGGACGCACCACATCGGCGCTACCAGGCACGATGTTGGTGAAGACGGTCGCCTCGGGTTCGACGAGGACCGCCGCGGCACCTCGTGGTGCGGCCTCGCCGTCACCGTCGGCGGATGTGTCGCGTTCCACGTCTGGCTCGCCCACATCCGTGTCGCGGTATGCGCCGTCGGTCTCGCCGGTGGCGGCCGCGGCGGCCGCATCGGAGATCTCCGCCGTCTGCGCGAGCATCCAGCGGCCCAGCGCGTCGAAGCGTGGTCGGTGTGCGGCGGTGGGGCGTCCGCCGAGGATCGCGCCGAGACCCATGTCCATGTTCGGTGCGTCCCAGACCAGCAACACCCGCGGGGCCGAGGTCTGCCCGGAGATGGTGTCGGCGAATCGGGCGCGGGAAGCCGTGGTGGCGTCGTTCATCGCGTCTCCTCGGGGGATGTGCGTGCGGAGTGATCGGCGGCGGATCCGCGCGGAGCCGGCTTGACGTAGACGAACTCGTTGACCGAACGGCCCTCGACCTCGGCGCGGCCCTCGAACTTCGTCGTCGGACGCCGCAACGAGATCGGCACCGGATCGGTCGCCGGCACCACATGCGGCGCGTTTGGATTCTGGGTGGCGAGGATCTCGGCGATCCATCGGGCGTAATCGGCGTGATCGGTCGCGATGTGCAGGACACCGCCGTCGACGAGGCGATCGGCCATCAGTTCGACGGTGCCGCGCTGGATGAACCGGCGCTTGTGGTGACGGGACTTGGGCCACGGGTCGGGGAAGAACACCCGGATGCCGGTGAGGCTCGCCGGTTCGACCAGCTCACGCAGCACGACGACGGCGTCGCCGCGGATCATCCGGACATTGGTGAGCCCGTTGCGGTCGATCAGACCGAGCAGTTGCGCCAGTCCCGGTTTGTAGACCTCGACTGCCAGCACGTCGACGTCGGGCTCCTCGGCGGCCATCGCCGCGGTCGATATCCCGGTGCCGCTGCCGACCTCCAGCACCCGCGGCGCGGTGCGCCCGAACAGCGGGCCGAAGTCCAGCGGGGGTTCCGGCCGGCGTTCGGTGTCGGTGGACAGATCGCGCCCCAGGGTCGGCCACAGGGCGTCCCAGTTGCGCTGCTGATTGGCGGTGAGCGTGCCCCGGCGGAACCGGAAACTGGTCACGCGCGGGTACAGCCGGGAGCGATCAACCTGCTCGCGGGAAGGGTCGAGTGCCTCGCCCGGCGGTGGATCGACGGTGTTGTTCACCGGTCCATCGTCGCTTATCGCCCCGACCAGATCATCCTCGACACCCCTGGCCTGTGAATTCTTCCGTCTCGGACCGGGCGTTCTCGGGTTAGGCTGCGAGCAGCGCAGACCGGCGGGGGAGGTGACATGGTCGACGGTGACGACGCATTTGTGCGCGCGTTGAATGGCGATCCCACGCTCGTCGACGGTCTCGGGCCCCGCGTCCGCGCGGTGTTCGCCGAACTGTGTGCCGACTACCTCCGCCCGTTGACGATCGCGGTCGCCGGTCGTGCCGGGACCGGCCGCGACACCATGGCCCGCGCACTGCGGGAGCGACTGGCCATTTCCGCGCTCGGACCGGGTGAGGATCCGATGGCCGTCGCCGACGCCGATCTGACCGTGTATGTGCTGGTGGCGGGTGTGCGTGACACCGACCGGGCCGCTCTCGGGACTCTGATGCCCGACCGCGGCATCGTCGTGCTCGGCAAGGCCGACACCCACGACGACCCGGATGCCGCCGCGCATCGGGCCGAGCATATGGCCGCGGAGCTCGGGCGGCCGGTGATCGCGGTGTCGCAGCTACTGGCCTGCGCCGATCTGACCGCCGACGAGGTTGCCTTCCTGCGTTCGAGTGCGCTCGCCGGTGAGCAGATGCCGTCGATGTCGGCGAAGTATCTGCGCGGCGCACCGGGCAGTGCCGAACGCGTCATGCGTCGCACTCTGCTGCAGCGACTGGACCGATACGGCATCGAGACCGCGCTGAAGCTTCTCGTTGAGGACGTTCCGGGCGACGCCGCGGCGCTGAACGCCGTGCTGCATCGGCTCAGCGGGATCGACGCGCTGGTGCCGGCCATCGGTGCCCTCGTCGACGGTGTTCGTCGACGACGCGCCCGGCAAGCCCGAGCCGAGGTCGACGATCTCGCCGCCGCGGGCGCCGACCGCGACGTCCTCGAACGTCTCCTCCGTGTACCGCAGGTGAAACTGTGAGCGACCTCTATCTCCGCGTCCGTGCGGCCACCGGATGCGATGTCACCGTTCGGGATGTCGCCGAACGGGATGTCACCGGTCGGGATGTCGCCGAACGGGATGTCACCGGCTGCGAGGGTTCCGGCGGGCGGGCGCGGGTTCGCATGGTGGTCGCCGGGGCACCCGGTGCGGGGGTGGGTGAGCTGATCGGCGCGATCACCGGGGTGGCCCCGGATCTCGAGGTCACCCGCCACCGGCCGGGCGAGTCCCTGCCGGTGGCCGCATGCGATGGCGTCGGCGTGCTGGTGATCGATCCGTCGTCGGCGCCGGAATCGGCCGATGTCGATCTCGTCACCCGGCTGCGCACCGAGATCGGCACGGTGGTGCTGGTCTGCGCCAAGATCGATGCCTTCTGGGAATGGCCGCGGCGGTTGCGGGAACATCGTCGGCACCTCGACCCCGACGAGGAGCTTCCATTGTTCGCGGTCTCCGCGGCCGCTGCGCTCGCCGGTGCGGTCGACGAATCGGGTCTCGACGATCTGGTCTCCTGGATCGTCACGGCCGGTTCGGCACCGTCGGCCGAGCGATGGGAACGGATGCGCACCGGGGCCTGCCTCGGGGCGCTCGACGCGGCACTTCTGGCGGAGATGTCGGCGCCCCCCGCCCCCGGCGACGACGCCGACACGCTCATGCACCGACGCCGACTCCTCGTCGCCTCCCGCGACCGGGGACGCACCGACCGCCTGGCCGCGGTTCGCGCCGGACTCGCCGGAGTGCGCGCGGCGTCGCTGGCCGACGCGCAGACCGGGGCACGGGCCCTGGCGCACGCGGCCACGCAACGGATCGCGCAGGCCGGCCCCCGGCAACTCGATGATCACGCGGCGTGGCTCGACGAGGAGGTCAGGCGACTGAGCGCCCACGTCGGCGCCGTCACCGACGACCGGCTCGACGAGGTCGCGGTGACCGCGCTGCTGGGAATCGACGGGGGTGATCCACGCCGACCCGGCGGGCCGTCGGACCGCGCGCGCCCACCCGCCGGCCCCGGATACGGCCCGTCGCCCGCGGCCGGGCGGCAGCAGCCTCCGAGTGGTCGTCGCGGTGCCGAGGATGCGCTGGTGGTGCTGCTCGGTGCGTCCACCGGCATCGGACTCGGACGGTTGGTGGTGGCGCCGATGGCGTCGGTGCACACGCTGCAGTGGGTGTCGATGCCGCTGACCCTGGTGATCGGGGTCGCGGTGGCGTTCTGGGTGGTCGGGGTGCGCCGCGCCGGTGCCCGCCGGGCCGAGCTGCGCGCCTGGTCGGCGGAGGTGCTGGCCGAGGCCCGCGCCACGATCGAACGAGGTGTGGCGGTGGCCGTCACCGACACCGAATCGTGGCTGACCGGGCAGATCATCCGGCATCACGAGCGTCGGGTGCGGCAGGTGTCCGCCGATGTCGCCGCAATCGATGAGCAACTCCGGGGGATTCGCGCCGAGCGGGCGGGCGCAGACCGGCAGCGCGAGGCGCGCGTCGACGAGCTGCGTCGGCTGCGAGCGTCGGCGGCGGCGCGTATGCAGGAACTGTGGATGGACGGCGCCGCAGCGTCCGACGTCGGAGAGGAGAGACGCGATGGACCCGTTCGTACCGGGTGAGGGCGAGGAATCCGATGGAGGCGCCGAGCAGATCAATCCGCTGTCCGCGGGCGATGTCCTGGGAGATGGTGCGCTCGACGGCGGGGTGGATCCCGTCGCCCACTCCGTCGGGGTGGGCGGATCGATCCCGGGGCTCGACGATCTCGGCGCCCCCGCCGACGATCACCTGTGGATGTACGACGACGGACGCATCTGGGATCTCGGGCCGGCCGACGTCGACACCGACGACGATGGTGTGAAGGACTCGCTGACCCGTGCCGGTCCGGACGGGTTGAGCGTGTACACAGACCGTGACAACGACGGCCGCGTCGACACCGTGACGCGCATCGGCTCGGACGGGAGCTACCAGGCGCACACCCTCGACGACTCCGGGAACTGGGTTCCCACCGACGTCGGTAGGCTGGAATGAAACGACCTCGAGTGTCCCCGACATCTCCGGAATTCGCCAGGGCCTAAAGTCGCTGATTGACCGAGTTTCGCAGATCAGGAGCTTTTCCGGACGGCTTGCGGGATAAGTGAACATACGGAAATGTGGCGTAGAACGCATCTGCTCGACCCGGGACCTAGCGGCCGTTCGGTCGTCGTATCCTGGGAATAAGCCGTCGTACCACCCGGCCGCCGACCATGGTGGCCAACTCCGAGGAGGAGCCCATGACCGCAGCAACCATTCCCGGGCTGAACCCGAGTGAAGCGCCCACCAAACATGCGGGACTACTGGCGTGGGTCGCCGAAGTCGCCGAGTTGACCCAGCCCGACCGGGTGGTGTGGTCCGACGGCAGTGACGAGGAGTGGGATCGCCTCAGCAGCCAACTCGTGGAGGCCGGCACCCTGGTCAAGTTGAACGAGGAGAAGAAGCCGAACTCGTTCCTGGCCAAGTCCGACCCGGCCGACGTCGCGCGTGTCGAATCGCGCACGTTCATCTGCTCCGAAGACGAGGCCGACGCCGGCCCCACCAACAACTGGGTGGCGCCCGCCGAGATGCGCGCCACCATGACTGAGTTGTACCGCGGTTCGATGCGCGGCCGGACGATGTTCGTGATCCCGTTCTGCATGGGTCCGCTCGGTTCGGCGTCGCCGAAGCTCGGTGTCGAGCTGACCGACTCCGAGTACGTGGTGCTGTCCATGCGGATCATGGCGCGTGTCGGCTCGCAGGTCCTCGACATCCTCGGAGACGACGGCTTCTTCGTCAAGGCGCTGCACTCGGTGGGCGCACCGCTGGAGCCCGGTCAGGCCGACGTGCCGTGGCCGTGCAACGCCGACAAGTACATCACCCACTTCCCGGAGACCCGCGAGATCTGGTCCTACGGATCGGGCTACGGCGGCAACGCGTTGCTCGGCAAGAAGTGCTACGCGCTGCGGATCGCCTCGGTGATGGCCCGCGACGAGGGCTGGATGGCCGAGCACATGCTGATCCTCAAGCTGACCAGCCCGGAGAACAAGGTCTACTTCGTCGCGGCCGCCTTCCCGAGCGCCTGCGGCAAGACCAACCTCGCGATGATCCAGCCGACCATCCCCGGGTGGAAGGCCGAGACCGTCGGCGACGACATCGCCTGGATGCACTTCGGCGAGGACGGCCGGCTCTACGCCATCAACCCGGAGTTCGGATTCTTCGGTGTCGCACCGGGAACCAGCGACGGCTCCAACCCGAACGCGATGAAGACCATCGAGGCCGGAAACACCCTGTACACCAACGTCGCCGAGACCGACGACGGTGACATCTGGTGGGAGGGAATCGGTACCGACGCACCCGCCCACCTCACCGACTGGCTGGGTCAGGACTGGACCCCGGATTCCGATCATCCTGCCGCACACCCGAATTCGCGGTACTGCACCCCGATCTCGCAGTGCCCGTCGCTGGCCGCGGAGTGGGATGACCCGAAGGGCGTGCCGATCTCGGCGATCCTGTTCGGCGGTCGCCGCAAGACCACGGTGCCGCTGGTGACCGAGGCACGTGACTGGCAGAACGGTGTCTTCATGGGCGCCACCGTCGGCTCCGAGCAGACCGCCGCCGCCGAGGGCAAGGTCGGCGCCGTGCGCCGCGACCCGATGGCGATGCTGCCGTTCATGGGGTACCACGTCGGTGACTACTTCCAGCACTGGATCGACCTGGGCAAGAACGCGGACGCCTCGAAACTGCCGAAGGTGTTCTACGTCAACTGGTTCCGTCGCGGTGACGACGGCCGCTTCCTGTGGCCCGGATTCGGCGAGAACAGCCGCGTGCTGAAGTGGATCATCGGCCGGATCGAGGGTGAGAACGAGGGTGTGCACACCCCGATCGGCATCGTCGCCAAGCCCGACGAGATCGACGTCACCGGACTGGACGTGCCGGCCGCCGACGTCGAGGCGGCACTGAACTTCGACGAGGACGAGTGGCGTCGCGAGCTGCCGCTTATCGAGGAGCTCTTCGAGTTCGTCGGTGAGAAGCTGCCCACGAGCCTGCAGGACGAACTCGATCAGCTCAAGCAGCGTCTCGCCTGATCACACCGCGTGTCGGCTTGACTCTCATCAAACTCTCAAGAGTAGGTTGAGCTGACTGCCTGACTCTGCGGTATCGTTGCCCCCTATGAGGATTCGCTCGTGGGGGGCAGCGTTCGTTTCGGCAACCGCAATCGCGGTGTCACTGAATGCTGGTGTGGCCGATGCCGCACCCGCGCCGGGATCCTCGGTCACGTCACGGTACGTCGATACCGAGATCGCGCCTGGGATACCGACTTTCGGTGCCATCTCGGGAATGGACCGGATCGGCAACGGTGACTACGCAATGATCTCCACCGACGTAGGACGAGCGGGCCCGGCCCGGTTCTACACCACGCACATCAATTTCTCGGCGGCACTCGGCCAACTCGGGGTTCCGCCACTCACCGGCGGCGGCACCGTGCTGGGGCCGGGTAACCTCCCGCTCCTGCCCGGTGCCGCGCAGTTCGAGGGCATCCGCAAACTCGGTGGCGACTATGTGGTGGTCAGCGGCGGGAACCAGGAATTCGTCCGTCAGATCGGACCGATCGGTACGTTCGTCCGAGACCTGCCGCTGCCGTCGGCGTGGCGGCCCACCAGCAAGGCCGGGGTCAACGGACAGCGTGGCCTCACCGGGGTCGCGGTCGGCCCACGCGGCCAGATCAGCGTCCTCACCGCCGGCGGACTGCGCCAGGATCCCGCGAACGCCGCTCGGCTGTTGACCTTCGGCGCCGGCCGTGCGGTGCCGCAACGGGAATTCGTCTACCGCACCGACGGCGACAAGGTCGCCGCCGACGTGATCGCCGTCAACGACACCGATTTCCTGGTGCTCGAGCGCGGTCGCGGGCGTGTGACACGTATCTACTGGACCACCACTCGTGGCGCCGACGCGGTGACCAACAAGGCGAAGCTGGCCGGCAACGAGAAGGCCATGCCCAAGACGCTGATCTTCTCCACCGATCCCGTACCCGGCCTGGTGACCGGCAACATGTCGGGAATGGCTTGGGGTAACTGGCTTCCCGACGTCCGAGGCCAGAACTACCGGGCGCGGATGCTCTACGTCGTCACCAACAACATGTTCAACGGACCGACGCGTGTGCACGCCATCGAGGTCCGCTTCCCGCGTCGCTGATACCGCCGTCGGCGGAGACAAATGGTGTACCCGGACGTCCAGTTGGGGGAATCCCCTGATGGCCATTGCGGGCGCAACCTGGCACCGTGGTGGCCATGACATCAGCGCACGCAGAATTGACGCAGCCGAGTGGCACCGCGGTGGCCGCCGGGGCGGAGGACCTCACCAAGGTCTACGGGACGGGCGACACCGCGGTGCACGCGTTGCGGGGTGTGACGATCGAGTTCGCCAAGGGCGAGTTCACCGCCATCATGGGCCCCTCGGGTTCCGGCAAGTCGACGCTGATGCACTGCCTCGCCGGACTCGACGAGGCGTCGGGTGGCCGGGCCTACATCGGAGACGTCGCGCTCACCGGACTCTCCGACAAGGAGATGACCAAGCTGCGGCGTGACCGCATCGGATTCGTCTTCCAGTCCTTCAATCTGGTGCCGACCCTGACCGCGGCCGAGAACATCACCCTGCCCCTCGACATCGCCGGCCGCGACGTCGACCGCGAATGGTTCGAGACCGTCGTCGGCCGGCTCGGCATCGGCGATCGGCTCGGGCACCTGCCCACCGAACTGTCCGGCGGGCAGCAGCAGCGCGTCGCCTGTGCGCGTGCGCTCGTCGGGCGACCGGACATCATCTTCGGCGACGAGCCGACGGGCAACCTCGATTCGCGTTCCTCCGGCGAGGTGTTGTCGATCCTGCGTGCCGCCACCGACGAATTCGGCCAGACCGTCGTCATCGTCACCCACGACCCGCGGGCCGCGTCCTACGCCGATCGCGTCGTGTTCCTCGCCGACGGCAACATCGTGCGAGAGCTCACCCGGCCCACCGCCGACGACGTGTTCGAGGTGATGCGGCACCTCGACGACGATCACTTCGTGACGCCGGAGTCGCCGTCCACGACCGACGACGACGACCGGCCCCGATCGATCCTCTCCAAGACTCGCTCTGGGGCGCCGGCGGCCGACGCCGGGGTGGGTCGGCATCAGGCCGCGGATCAGGGCTCGGATTCCGGTGACCCGGATTCCGGTGACTCCGATCCGGACACCGGCCCGGACACCGCCGCGCCGAGCGGCCGGCACGAGGCCCGCTGATCCGATGGCCTCATCATCGGTGATGCGCAGGGTTTCCCTGCGAAATCTACGCGCCCACAAGCTCCGTCTGGTCCTCACGGTGTTCTCGATCGTGCTGGGTACCTCGTTCGTCGCGGGGTCGATCGTGTTCACCTCGACCATCTCCCACGCCTTCAACTCGATCTTCGACAACGCCGCCCCCGGCGTTTCCGTTCAGGTGACCCCGGAGTCGTCGACGTCGGCCGGCGTCCCCGACAGCGTGGTCACCGACCTGGATAACCGCCGGGAGGAACTCGGGATCGGCAAGCTGGTGACCAACCAGTCCGGGCTGGTCACGCTCGCGGGATCCGACGGCACGGCCATCCAGTCGGGTGGGGCGCCGAGTGTCGGTACGGCCTACATCCCTCCGGGACAGGCGATCTCGCCGGAGACCCTGTTGCCGGGTGGTCGGGCGCCGTCGGGGCCGAACGAGATCGTCGTCAACTCCTCGGCCGCCGACACCGGTGGGCTCAAGGTCGGGTCCAAGACCAAGGTCGTTGTCGGACAGGGAAATTCCGGGCCGATGGACGTGACGGTCGTCGGTCTGCTCGATCTACCCACCGCCACCGGCGGATACGTCAACGTCCAGTTCGATCAGGCCACCGCCGCGAGACTGTTCTCCGACGGTTCTCACGTCTCCCTGGTCGACATGGCCGCGGCGCCCGGAGTGTCCGATGACGAACTCGCCGACCGGGTGCGGGCGGTCCTGCCGGCCGACGAGTACAAGGTGCGGACCGGCGCCCAGGTGCGACAGGACCAGAAGGATCAGGTCAACGAGTTCCTGACGATTTTCACCGGAATCCTGTTGGCATTTGCCGCGATCGGACTCATCGTCGGCACGTTCATCATCTACAACACCTTCTCGATGATCGTCGCCCAACGCAACCGGGAGCTCGCCTTGCTGCGCGCCATCGGCGCGAGTCGCCCGCAGGTGTCGCGATCGGTGCTGTTCGAGGCGTTCATCGTCGGGATCATCGGCGGGGTGGTCGGGCTCGGCGTCGGCATCGGGTTGGCCGCGATTCTGAAGGCCATCATCACCTCGACATCCGGATTGCCCAGTGGCTCACTGCAGGTCGGGGTGTGGGCGGTGGTCGCGGCGATGTTCGTCGGCGTCGTGGTGACGATGATCAGTGCGTGGGTGCCTGCGGTGCGCGCGTCGCGGGTGTCGCCAGTGGAGGCGATGCGCGCCGGCGTCACCGAAGGGTCTGCGCCACTGCGCAATCGGACGCTGGTCGGGATCTTCTTCCTACTCGTCGCCATCGGCACGATCACCTGGGGTGCGCTTGGTGAAGGCCTGCTGCGGGCCGTGGTGGTGGGCGTCGGCGCGGGTGCGGCGATCATCGCCACGGTACTGGCCGGGCCGGCGCTGTCGCGGCCGATCGTCGGCGCCCTCGGCCGGGTCATCGGCGCGCCGTTCGGCACGGTCGGACGCCTGGCCCGGACGAATGCGGTGCGCAATCCGCGTCGATCGGCGGCGACCGCCTTCGCGCTCACGCTGGGTCTGATGCTGGTTGCGGTGATCGGCACTCTCGGGAGTTCGTTCAAGGGCACCGTCGACGAGGCCGTCGACAACGGTGTGCGCGCCGACTACATCCTGGTGGGCAGCAACAACCTGCCCGTTCCGGAGTCGGTCAGTGCTGCGGTCAAGAACGTTCCGGGCATCGCGGAGGAGGTGTCGTTCGGGATCGTGACCGCCCGCGTCGACGGGGAACGGCGGTCGGGGTACGCGGCCGTCGGCGGTGATCTCGCCGCGGTGTCGGTGGTGAACATGCTCGACGGGGCGTCGGATCAACTACCCGCCGACGGCATGTTCATCAGTGAGCGGACCGCCCTCGAACGGGGTTGGAAGCGCGGGCAGACCCTCACCTTCACCTCCGCGACCGGCGCCGATGTCCCGGTCACGATCGCCGGGGTCTATCAGGACAACGAAGGCTTGCAGCCGTGGATCGTCGGCGAGAAGGTGTACGACGAGGTCATGCCCCCGGCGAGTCGCACCAGCATCGTGGTGTTCATCACCGCGGCGCCGGGCACAAACCTCGACACGCTGCGCCGCGACCTGGAGGCGGCCACGAAGGATTATCTGACCGTGCAGGTACAGAGTCGTGAGCAGTACAAGAGCAGTATCTCCACGCAGATCGACCAGATGCTCGCGACGCTGTACGGGATGCTCGGGTTGGCGTTGTTGATCGCGGTGCTCGGGATCGTGAACACGCTGGCCCTGTCGGTGGTCGAACGGAAACGTGAGATCGGCATGCTCCGGGCCATCGGCACTCTCCGTAGTCAGATCCGGCGGACGATCTATATCGAGTCGGTCCTCATCGCGATTTACGGCGCCGTTCTCGGTGTGGTGCTGGGGTCGGTCATCGGGTGGGCGTTGGTGCGCACCCTGGCTCGCTGGGGTCTCGGCGACCCGGTGTTGCCGTGGTCCTTGATGGGATGGACGTTACTGGCGTCGGCCGTCGTCGGCGTGTTGGCCGCCCTGTGGCCGGCGGTCCGGGCGGCCCGCACGCGGCCGCTGGAGGCGATCGCGGAGGGCTGACCGTCGGTGATTCCCTGCGGGTCGGGGGTGAGGCGTTCGGGTGATCGACACGGGTGCCGGATTGGCTGCCGGGGGTTTGGCACAATCGGCCCATGAGCCAGCCACCCGGAGAACCGCACGATCCGCGCATACCACCGCAGACACGCGCCTTCGAGCCTGACCAGAACCCAGCCGAGTATCCCGAGTCGGGCTATGTGGGCGCGGGACAACCGGCATACACGCAGCCGGCCTATACGCAGGGCTCCTACACGGCGGGGCCGTATGCGGGGGGACCTGGTGGACCTGCCGATCCCGGTGGGCCCGCCGATCCCGATGGCTCGGGTGGCGGTGGTCGTCGCACGCTGTATCTGGCGTTGGCGGTCGTTGCGGCGCTCGTCGTCATCGTGCTGGCGGCCGTTCTGATCGTGCGGAGTTCGGGTGGCGATGAATCATCCGCCGCTGCGTCGAGCACGACGACGGTGTCCAGCGAACGTCCGTCGTCGTCGTCGTCGTCGACGACGACCACCACGACGGAGGAGACCACGACCGAGGAGACCACGACGACCACGGAAGCGCCCTCGGGGTCGGTGGTGTATCAGCTCACCGGCAGCGGTGACGTCGCCGGTGTCCGTTATCGCGCGGGCACCGACTTCGCCATCGACCCGGTGACGGCGGCACCGTGGAGCAAGGCCACGCGGGTGGGCGGCGGCACCGCCGAACTCACCGCGGTCGTTCTCCGCGGCCCGGTGACGTGCACGATCCTCCAGGGCGAGGAGTTGTTGACCTCGAACACCAGCAACGGTGGCCTACTCCGTTGCGTCGCAGACCTTCCCAACTGAGATCCCCGGGCTGCGATATTTCGGGCCGGGGTGGCGCGGAGCGAATCCGATTGCCGCAGTGCGTGAGTTCCTGCTCATCGTCGGATTCCGGTCCGCATGGGTTGTCACTGTGGAGCTCTCAAGGTGCCCGACCGCTGGTCGAGTAGCCCGAGGAACGAGGGCATATCGGCCCGGCGGACTCGGACCCTGCTGGCGTCCCGTCCGGCTCGGCCGGCGGGATGGGGTCAGGCTGGACCCTGATCAAAGCGCTGTCAACGGAACTCGGAGCGCTGTCGACGCAGAACAGGGCGCTGTCGACGCAGAACAGGGCGCTGTCAACGGAGTACCGGGCGCTGTCGATGGGTTTCGGGAACCCGCGAACCTACCGCTTCTGCAGTACCACCACGAGATTCGTGGCCAGGACTTCTCTCAGCGCCGGGACGCGCAGGACCCACCACATCCAGGACGGTAGGTACCGGGGAAACGCGGCGATCAATGTTGTTGTGTCCCTGCGGGACTCGACCCAACGCAGACCCCGGGTTGCGGTGACCGCGAACAGGGAAGTGCCGTAGAGGTTCTTGGGTGGATGGCCGTGGCGCCGGGTGTACCAGCGCGCGGCGCGGTGGCCACCGAAGTAATGCGTCAGCCCCATCTCGTGGCCGCCGAACGGCCCCCACCACAGGGTGTAGCTGACGATCACGATGCCGCCGGGGCGCGTCACCCGCACCATCTCATCGCACATCTCCCAGGGGGCGGAGGTGTGCTCGACGACATTCGAGGAGAGGGTCACGTCCATCGACCCATCCGCGAACGGCAGGTTCTGTCCGGACGCCCGCACGGTTCCGCGGTGCTCGAGGCCGCCGGCGTGCATCTCCGTCGGGTCGGGTTCGACGGCGAGGTAATGGGCGCCCCGGGAGTCGAAGGCGTCGGCGAAGTATCCGGGCCCGCCGCCGACGTCGAGGATCACCGCTCTGTCGAGCCCGTCGGGGGTGAGTGCCTCGACCATGTCCGCGGTGTCACGTGCCAGGGAGCCGTAGAAACGGGCCGGGTCGCTCTGCTCGAAGCGGAAGTCGTTCAGCAGACCGGCGGCGCGGCGAAGGGTGGCGAGGCCGCGCATGGCCGGGACAGGGCGGGTTCGGGTCTGCCGGGGCACGCAGAGATGCTACCGGCGCACTCGACCTGCACGAACCGGTACCGTGGGAAGACGATGACCACACCCACCCACGTTCTGCTGCTCTGCTGGCGCGATACACGTCACCCGCAGGGCGGCGGCAGCGAGACCTACCTCGAGCACGTGGGTGCCGAACTCGTCCGGCGAGGTCACCGCGTCACCTACCTGACCGCGTCGTATCCGGGGGCGGCGGCCGAAGAGTGGCGCGATGGGATGCGATTCCTCCGGGTCGGTGGCCGGATCTCCGTCTACCCGCGCGTTATGGCGATCCTGCTCGCGGGCCGCCTGGGCCGGGGCCCGCTGGCCGACGCCCCACCCGATCTCATCGTCGACACCCAGAACGGTGTGCCGTTCTTCGCCTCCGTCGTCAGCGCGGCTCCCACCGCGATGCTGGTGCATCACTGCCATCGTGAGCAGTGGCCGGTCGCCGGACGCCTCCTCGGCCGGCTCGGCTGGTTCATCGAATCCGTGCTCTCGCCACGAGTGCACCGACGCAACCGCTACGTCACCGTGTCGACACCGTCGGCCGATGAGCTCGTCGCGCTCGGAGTCGACCGTCACCGAATCTCGGTTGTCCACAACGGGATCGACCCGATCCCGAAGGAGCACGCCGACGTTGCGGCACCGAATGCGACCCACCTCTGCGTCCTGAGCAGGCTCGTCCCGCACAAGCAGGTGGAGGACGCACTGACAGTGGTTGCCGCGTTGCGGCGCGAACATCCCGACCTGCACCTCGACGTCATCGGCGACGGATGGTGGTCGGATCGCCTGCACGAGAAGGTGTCCGAGCTCGGCATCGCCGACGCGGTGACTTTCCACGGGCACGTCGACGACCCCGAGAAACACCGACTGCTCGCCGGATCGGCGGTGCACCTGATGCCTTCGGCCAAGGAGGGCTGGGGACTGGCCGTGATCGAGGCCGCCCAACACCACACGCCCACCGTAGGCTACCGCGCGGCCGGCGGGCTCGCCGAATCGATCGACGACGGGCACACCGGACTACTGGTCGACGGCATCGACGAACTGATCTCCGCCACACGCAAACTCGTCGACGACCCCGATCTGGCACGGAGGCTGGGAGCCGCGGCCGCGGCCAAGGCGCGGGGCTACTCCTGGCAGAAGACCTGCGATGGAATGGTCAGCGTCCTCGACGCTGCGCGCGAATCCCGCTGACTGTCGAATACGCGACCGCCACGATCCCGCCGATCAGCATGGCCGCCCACATCAGGTGTGCCGACCAGGCCGCCACCCGCGCCGCCGTCGACGCGCTCGGCGATTGCGCTCCCTCGATCCGGAACAGGGTGAGGGCATCCCCACTGAACGTCGGCGTCATCAAATCAACCGCGGGTGGCAACGGATCGCCGGACACGTTGTGTTCCACCAGCACCCAGCCGACCCTCAGGGATCGGAGGCGATCGACGTCGCCCGACTGCAACGCCGACTCCACCTCGCCCGCCGCCGATGATCGCGGGTCGATCACCCTGGCGTCGACCCGCAACTCCCCGGATTCCACGACCGGTGCACGCAGCATCCGGGACGCCGGATCCAGCGACGCCCCATCGACATACGGATAATGCCGCACCGTTCCCGGCGGCCACAACGCCACCGCACCGTCGTCGGGCCCGACAATCGCCGCCACAGCCGACCAGTCCGCCGGATACGTCACCGGCATCACCCGACCACCGACACCCCACGCGAGATCGGGGAGCGGCGCCACCACCAGTAGACCCACAGCCGTCAACGCGAAACCCGCAGGCACATAACGCCGAAGACCGCTCACCATGGCCGCGCACGCCACCGCGACAAACGGCACCGCCAAAGCGAGGAACTTCTGGCTGTCCCGCAGCAGCCCGCCGCCGGGGACGGCGCCCACCACCCAGCCGAACGCGTCCCGACCGGGCCCGACGGCGGTCACCGCCACCACGATCACCACGACCGCAGCCAGTCCGCCCAACGCGCCCACCACGCTGCGATCCAGGGCGGGCAGCCCGGCGCGACCCCGCCACAACATCACCGAGCCTGCCACGATCACCACCAACAGGCACACCGTCGCCACCGCGGCCCACCAGATGGTGCGGCTCGTCGGTACCGCGTCGGCATTCCAGATGCCACCCAGCCCCAGGGCCGTGCCGACCGAACCGAGAAAGGGTTCCGAACGTAGTCCGAAGGCCCGAACGCCCAGTGCACCGTCCGAATCCACACCCGCACCGCCGACGGCCGTCGCCACCAGCCACGGCAACGCCGAACAGCACCACAGCACCAGATATCCGGGGAGGAGTCGGGGTCGCGTCGCGACGGCGGTGACGATCACGACGATCACCGCCAGCACCGACCCGGTCGGTGTCAGCCCGGCCGCCGCCAGCAACCCGCCCGTCTGCAGCCACCGCGCCGTCGAACGCGGGCGGTCGGCGAGGTCGAGGACGGCCACGACCAGCCAGCCCAACGCCGCGAATCCGGTCAGCAGAGACCAGTGCCCCTGCAGAAGACGTTCGGCGACAAAGGGATTCCACACCCCGACGACTGCCGCCGCGACGGCGCCGGAACGACTGGCCGCGGGCACCAACCGCAGTGCCAGCCGACCGTAACCGACCGCCGCGGCCACCAGCGCGCCGAAGAGCAGGACACACACCACGGTTCCGCCGTCGACAACCGAACTCGCCAGCGCCACAAACCAATCCTGCGGCACTGCGCGCGGTGCCACATCACCGATGCCGAGCGTGGCGTCGGTGACGAACGACTGCGGAGTGGACACCGCATCCCGATACAGCAGATACCCCGGGCCCAGTGCGGGCCCGAGAATCACCACGGCCGCCACGACGCCCACCAGATACAGCCAGGGCAGCGACCGCGGACGTGCCACGGACCTTGTCTGGACCGCGGTATCGGTCACGACGACAGACGACTTCGGACGCTCAGTAGTGATAGGTGTCCGACGGGGCCGCCGCGTGGCCGGGATCGACCACATAGTCGGATTCGGTCACCGCATAGGCGCGGGCGAGCTCCAGGATCTTGGTGGCACGAGCGATCCGCGGCAGATCCGACCCGTTGCGGATCTCGCCGCCCGCCTTCTCGAAATCCTCGAAGAACTCACGCGCCCAACTGATGTCATCCGGCGACGGCGACAGTCCCTCGTTGACCGGGGCGCACTGATCGGGCGTCAGGCAGATCTTGCCGGTCATGCCGAACTCGACGCTGACCGCGGTGGCCTCGGTCAACTTCAGTGCGCCCGACCCGACTGTCGGCCCGTCGATCGCGCTCGGCAGATGAGCGGCCTTGGCGGCGATGGTGAATCGGGACCGGGCATACGCCAGCGTCAGGGGATTGCCACCGAAACCGGTGTCACGACGGAAGTCGCCGATGCCGAAGGCGAGCCGGAAGGTGCCCTTGGCCGTGGCGATCTCGCTGATCCGCTCCAACCCGCGAGCGGTCTCCACCAGCGCGACGATCGGCACATTCGGCAGGCGTTTGGCGGTCTCGGTGACATGGTCGACGGACTCGACCATCGCCAGCATCACCCCACCGATCGAGGTCGGCGCCAACGCGTCGAGGTCGTCGGCCCACCACGGGGTGCCGAATCCGTTGATGCGCACCCAGTCGCCGGCGCCGCCGGGATGATCGTCGGAGGTCTCGCCGAGCCAGCGCACCACATTCTCCCGCGCGGCCAGTTTGTCCTTCGGGGCGACGGCATCCTCGATGTCGAGGACGACGATGTCGGCACGCGAACGGGCCGCCGGCGCGAAACGCTCGTACTGTGCGCCGTTGACCAGTAGCCAACTGCGGGCGAGAACGGGATCGATACGTGAACCGATGTCGCTCGGGTCGGTCTCCGCGGAGGTGTTCTGCTGGTCGTACATCGTGGCTACTCGTCGCCTTCGGGTCTTGGAACTGCGCAAGGATCGCCCACCATCGTTTCACATGTGCCGCGGGGCGCCTTTTCCCGTCGGGCACACTGTTGTGCATGGTGAGTCCGTCCCGGGTGCGTGGCCGCTCGGCCCGTGCGGCGGCCGGGTCGGGGGTCGTGGGCGCACTCGGCTGGGTGGCCATCGGATCGATGGTCGCCAACGCCGCCGCCTACGTCGTCTACCTCGGTGCCGGCCGGTGGCTGACGCCCGGCGACTACGGACAGTTCGCGCGACTCCTCTCGGCGATGCTGGTCCTCGGTGTGCCCGCGCTGGCGTTGCAGGCGGTGATCGCGCGTGACGTCGTACGTCGAGGACCCGCGGGGCACGCCGTCGGGGAGTTCCCGACGGCGCTGCGATCCTTGACCTGGCGGACGGCGGGCGGTGTGGCCGTGCTGGCGGCGATCGGCGTGCCGATCGTCGCCGCCCTCGCGCACACGGACACCGCCGCGACTGCCGCCGCCCTGGCCACCGCCCCCGTCTTGGTCATCATCGCCGCAGGTCAGGGCGTTCTGCAGGGACGAGGCGAGTTCCGGGCGCTGGCGTGGGTGCTCGGCGCCGTCGGTCTGCTCCGGTCGGTGCCGACGTTGGTGACCTTCGCCCTCGGCGGATCACCGCTCGCCGGACTACTCGCCGGAACCCTCGGCGCCCTCGCCGCGGCGGCGCTGATCTGGTCGGCGGTCCGATGGGCGGGCGGCCCGGTCGGGGACACCGGAGGCCACCGCGAGGTGGCGTCACCGAACCGCACCGATGCCGACGTGGCCGGGGTACTGCGCGCCTCGCAGGTGCAACTGGTGCTCGTGGTGGCGATGTCGGTGGATCTACTGCTGTCCGGGACAGTGCTGAGTGCCGACGACGCCGGCGTGTACGCGCTGGGTGCGGTGGCCACCAAGGCCGCCTTCTGGCTGCCGCAGGCCATCGGCGTCGTGTTCTATCCGCGGTTGGCCGACCCGGCCCGCTCGCGGGAATCGTTGCGGCACGCGGTCGCCGTCGTCGCGGTCATCGGCGCCGCCCTGACCGTCGGCGCCGGGGCGGTCGGGCCGCTCGTGCCGATCGTCATCGGCGAGGCCTACCGCCCGCTGGTTCCGCTGCTGTGGGTGTTCGCCTACACCGGCTCCGCGATGGCGATCCTGCAGGTGCTGCTGCTCTCCGCGATCGCCGCCGACCGCACCCGCGTCGCACTGCTCACCTGGGTGGCGGTGCTGATCGAGGCCGTGGTCATCCTCACCGTCGTGCGATCGGTCCCGGCGCTGGTTCTCACCGCCGCGGTGACGGTGACGGTGGCCGTCGCGGTGACCGGCCGCTTCGTCACCGGGCAGGAACACCGCAGCCGGCAATGACCTCGCGTCAGCGCCGAACGAACAGCACGATCCCACCGATCATCGCCACGACTCCGAGGACACCGGCCGCGATCGGGACGACGCGACCCCAGATCACCACCGGCGTCCCGAGGTCACCGGCGAGATCGGCGAGCCGGTTGCGGGTGTCGCGGTCGTAGGTGAACGTCGCGCTCAGATTGGTCAACCGGAAGTCGGCGAAGGCCGGGTCGGTGAGGCGATAGGCCTGGTCGACGGTGATCCGCTCGTCCAGGATGATGCCGGTCGCGTCGTCGACGGCCAGTTCCCACCGCGACGTCTGGTGCAACGTGGCGGTGAGCTCCCGCGCGGGATTCCCGCCGACACCGAACCACGACGCCGGGCGCGTGATCCGGGTGGCCGGGATGCCGTCGGGCAGGCCGGCGTGCACGGCGTCGAGGTCGGTGTCGGCGACGTCGGCGACGAAGCGGGTCGCGCTGCGGCCGTTGACCTGGGTCTCGCCCTGCGCGGTCAGCGGCACCGATCGTCGGGTGGTCGGGTCGAAGTAGGTGCCTCCGGCGTCACTCACCCCGAAGGGCAACACATACGTGTATCCCCGCCGGTCGGGGGCGGCGACCGGTGCGGCGGTGCTGTCGTACTGGACCTCCGAGCTGCCGGTGCCCCCGGATTCGGTGGCGCCCAGATCCGGTAACGCCGAACGCCGATCGAGCGTCACGCGATCCCGGATCGCCGACAGCGTCGGATCGGTACACGCCGGTCGGCCCTGTGCCGGGGCCTGCTCGGAGCCGGCACGTGCGGCGTCGGCGTCGGTGATGCGGCCGTCCAGCCAGATGCGGTCGGCTTGCACCGACGTCCCCGCCTGCAGCGTCACGACATGCCGGTCCGACGGCTGCACCGCGACCACGCGTTGCTGACGGACCAGGGTCGCATCCAGCGTGCGGGCCGTCGGCGTGTTGAGCGAACACCGATCGAGGATCGTCGCCGACGGGACGGGGCCGTCACCGCCCGCCGGCGCGTCGTCGGCGGGGACGCTGGTGGCGACGGTGGTGATGTCGGTGGACAGCGGGATCTGCCGGAGCTGCCCGACCAGCAGCGTGGGCAAGGCGATCGCCGCCGCGAGCAGGAATCCGCCGACGAAGATGAGGGTGGGCCCGATCAGATCGCGGGTCGACCATCGCTGCGGACCCGACAGGGATGCCGCCGGTTCGGCGGTGTGGTCCGGGGCCGTCGTCGACGGGTCGGGTGATGGCGTCGACGACATACCGGCGAGGGTACTGATGCGCCCCGGGGCCCGGTCGACGTGGATCGCCGGTCGTCGCCGGTAACCTGGTGCGATGTCTGACGGTGTCCGGGTCCACGACGGTGCCGGCGCCGGTGCGGAGACCGTGACCGCCGTCGACGCCCCCGAATACCGGCGATTCTTCCCGCAACTCGAGGGGATGCGGGCCGTCGCCGCGCTGGGTGTGCTGACCACCCACGTCGCATTCCAGACCGGGGCGGTGCGCCTGCCGGTGCTCGGTCCGATCCTCGGTCGCCTCGACCTCGCGGTGGCGTTGTTCTTCGCCCTGTCGGGTTTCCTGCTGTGGCGCAACTGGGTCGCCGCCGCGCACGGTGCCGCCGTCACCCCGTCGGTGCGTCGCTACCTGCGCCACCGCGTCGTCCGCATCTGGCCCGCATATGTCGTCGTCGTCGTGGTGGTGCTGACGATGCTGCCGGAGGCGCGTGGCGCCGACCTCACGGTGTGGCTGGCCAACCTCACCCTCACCCAGGTGTACGTGCCGCTGTCGTTGACCGCCGGGATGACGCAGATGTGGAGTCTGTCGGTGGAGGTGAGTTTCTATCTGCTGCTGCCGATCCTCGGTCTGGCACTGATGCGGCTGCGCGGCCGCCGCAGTAGCGCGCGCCTGCCGGTCCTGTGCGCCCTGGGACTACTGAGCCTCGGCTGGGCGTGGGCGGTCGAGGCGCTGGCGCTGCCCGGCGGGGTGGAACCCACCAACTGGGTGATCGGGCACCTGCCGTGGTTCGCCGCCGGGCTGATCCTGGCCGAGGTCACCGGCGCCGACGACCTCGGCGGCACGACGCGGCTGTCCCGCCGGATCAGTGCACTCGGATCGCGGCGCATCCCGATGCTGGTGTTGCTGGTGGTGGCCTACGGGCTGGCGTGCACGCCGCTGGCCGGGCCGACCGGCCTCGGTGACCTCGCGCCGTGGCAGTTCGCCGTCAAGATGGTCCTGGGCGCGGCGTGCGGATTCGCGATCCTCGCACCGTTGGTGTGTGAGGCTCCCTCGGGCCGCACGCCGGCGGTGCGTCGTCGCTTCCGATTCCTGACCGCACCGATGATGCTGGCGTTGGGACGGTGGTCCTACGGCATCTTCATCTGGCATGTGGCGGTGCTCGCGGTGGTGTTCGGGCTGTTCGGTATCGTGCCGTTCTCCGGCCACACCCTCCTGGTCTGGTGCCTCACCGTGGTGCTGTCGGTGGGGATCTCGGCCGTCAGTTACGCCTTCGTCGAAGAACCCGCCCGAGACTGGTTGCGCCGCCGCGAGAGTGCTCGCAGGCGGGCGCCGATCGAGTCGACGCGGGCGTCGGCGGGTACGGCCGAGACCACCGCCGACGCCATCACCAACGACACCGAGACCAACGCCGGCAGCTGAACCCACCACCCGAAACCGTGATAGCCGGTGGGTGAATGCCATGGGCCCGAAGCCAATCCGACGGTGGCGGCCATCATCGCGATGACGGTGCCGCCGACCACCGCACCGGGACGCGTGAGCACGACGACCAGCCCGGCGAGGGTGGCGACCAGCACACCCCACCACCCGGCCAGAATCCAGGACGCACCAAGCCAACTCAGCGCACCGAGTACTGCGGCTGGCCAGGTGCCCGGCATTGCTGCAGCCACTGGCGCATCGCGCGCCGACGGATCGCCACGCCGTCGCCACACCATCGCGACCACCAGAAGTGCTGCCAGCAGCGCGAATCCGACGACCAGAGACCACCGGTACAGGCTGTCGTAGCGGAACGACAGGGTGACGGTACCCGACGCGCCGGCCGGCATGATCCAACCCTGCTGCCAGCCGTCGACGACGATCGGTGTGAGTGTCCGGCCGTCGAGCTGAGCCACCCAGCCGGGATTGGTGCTCTCCGGAACCCGCAGAACACGTTGACTGGGCGCGGAATTGACCTCGATCGACCGTGCGGTCGCCTGCCATTGGGTCACCTCGGGTTCGGTGATCTCGGGCTGCTGCGCCGACGGGGCAGGCGTGGTGGACGCGGCCGAGCGGCCGAGCCACACGGTCGCCACCGAGAACGCCGCCCCGGGGTTGGCGGAGAGCTCCTGTTCACCGGAACCCAGGCGCACCGGCGTCTGGGCGCACGGACGGGCGATCACCGGGTCGCCGGCACGCAGTGCGGCGGTGGTGGTGTGCACCGACATCGGTATCACCTGACCCGACACCGTGATCCCGACGCCGGCGTCGCAGCCGATGTCGATCGGCCGGTCGGTATCGGTCGAACTGGCGGTGGTCGAATTGGAGGCGGGCGCATCGGGATTGATCTCGACCTCGGCAATGCCGACCGGTGCCGGGCTGGAGAACCCGAGGCTGTTGACGTCGAGGATGTCGGTGCGTTTCTCGATGCGGATCGAAATGCGGTCGGTGACCGCCGGGCGCAGCCGCACCACGCCGTCGGCGCCGACCCGGACCCGCTGCGGGCCGGTACCCAGATCCACCGTGATCTCCGTCGGCGCCGCCGGATAATCGGCGGGTCGAACGATGCGCAGTGACGAAATATCCTGCGGGGCAGGAAGGGTGAGGGTGAGGGTGGGTCGATCACGTTTCTTCTCGGGTTCCGCGGCGGTCCACACGGTGCCCGGATCGCCATCGACGGCGGCCTGCGCCGAACCCCGCGGATCGTTGACCTCGGAGGCCCCCGACGCTCGGATGGTGCCGGCCGCAGTGATCAGCGCGTCCAGGGCGTTACCCGGCCGGGGACGCAGCACCATCACCGGCGCCACATCGGTCGGACTCGGCACCGACAACGCCCGCGTCAGCACGGTCGGCGTCTCAGGGGACACACCCAGGTCCGCCGAGCACCGCACCAGTGGTGTCGCATCCTCGCGGTCTTGCCCCACGCATGCCGACCGTCCCGGGAGTTCCTGTGTGAGAATCCAACCCGCGACATCCGTGTCCGCCGGCACCTCCGGCAGCACCACCCGGTGCCGGATGGAATGCGGCAGGCCGGAGGCCAGATCGAGGACGTCGACCTCACCGAGCGCGAACTGGTTGCCGGCGGTGCCGTCATCGGTCGAGGCCGCACGGATCTGCACCCATCGGGTGGGGCCGCTCGGTGCGGTGACCGTCACCTCCTTGCCCGGTTCCAGCCCCGAGGTAACCGTGGAGCCGGACTCGGTGGTCACCACCACCGACGACACATCCGGGCCGAGTGCCTTCGCGGTGGTGATACGTAGCGCGAGATCGGTTCGCGGAGTGGCGAAATCGAGTCGCATCCACTGGCCGACGGCCGACGTCAAACCACCGGACACCCAGGCGGTCCCGGCGTCGGAGTCGAAGGCGGCGGCCGCGGAACTGGCCGGTGACGTCCGTCCCGGCTGAGTGGCGTCGGCGGCCGACGACGACGTCGTCACCTGCACCTGATCCGGTTGATTGTCGAGAAGCCACTGCCCGCGGGTCAGCGGCTGCCCCTCCACCGGGTAGTCGGGCGCGGCGTTCTGGGTCCGACGCGGATCACCCGCGGCACGAATGGCCGAACTGTGATCGTCGACGCGGCCGAAGTCGACCTCGCGATCGGCGGGAGTGTCGGTGATGATCACCGGGCCACGCGGCACACCGGCCCGCTCGGCATCGGCCTCCAACAGCACCGGACCCAACGGTGCCTCACCCAGACGGGCGCGCAGATCATTCAGCACCGCAATCGATTCCGGTCCTCCGGCGATCCGTGGCATCGCGTCGGTGGCGGTCAGCGTCGGGCCGGTGTCGGTGATCGGGGTGACCTGGTAGATCGTGATCGCCCGCATCGGCGGCAGCAGGCCGCCGTCGCGCACCACGCCGTCGACCGTCGGCGGACTCACCATCGGCCCGAACTCCGCCGCGCGCGCCAGACCCGGCGAACCGTCGAGGGCGTGGCGTGCGAGCAGCGGCCGCGCCGACCGCGACGTGTCCGGATTCAGGTCGGCGCGCAATACCACGTAGGCGATGCCCTGCCCGGCCAGCGTCGCCGCCAACCCCGGTGAGGCTCGCCCGTCGGCGAGATCGCGCTGCACCGAATCGAGGGCCCGGATCGCACCCGGCGGCGTCAACGGAATCGCGTCCCGCACCGCCCACGGCGTCTGCGCCGACGGCTGAATCGGCTCATCACGGGTCAGGCCCCAGAGCTGATCGGCTGACGGAGCGCCCGGCACCACCAACGCCCGCCGGTCGGTGCCGTCTGCAGACGCACCGTGCTCCTGCAGCCAGGTCGCCGTCTGCTGCCAATAATTCGGAATCGCCCGGTACGCCCCCTCCGGTGCGAGGCTGCCGGTCCACATCAACGAACCGGCGCCGATCAGCGCGACCACGACGGCCACCGCCGCGGCCACCGCCTTCGAACGCTGCGGATTCGCGAATGCCGACAACGACTCCCGCAGCCCCACCGCTCCCGGCAACGGAACGCGTGCCAGCAGATGCGCGACACCCAGCACCAGCGGCAGACGCACGAACGGCTCGACCTTGTGGATGTTGCGCAGGAACGCTCCGGGGCCGTCGAGGAAGACCCGCACCGGCTCCGCGATCGGGGAACCGAGTCCACCGGCGTATCCTGCGCACATCAGCACCAGGCCGACACCGAGCACGATCACCCAGCGACGTCGAAACGGCATGTGCCGCATGCACAATCCGGCCAGCCCGGCGGCCGCGAGCGTACCCGTGGCCAGCACTGCGGCCGGCTGCGTCACCAGCACCGCGCCGGCAACCCGCTCATCGGAGACGAACGGCGTCCACGAACTCGTCCCCCGCAACACCTCGGCCAGCGAGGCCCACTCGGTGGTCACCCGTGACGACTCGATGAAGTCGAGGAACGGCGGTGACACTCGCGACAGGATCAGCAACGGCACGATCCACCACGCGCAGGCGCACACGCACGCCAGCGCCCACGCAGTGCCGAACCGCGCCCATCGGCGGACATCGGTGCGCGCACACAAACAGAACCACACCAGCGCCACGCCCACGGCGGCGAGCGTCGCCACCGCGTTGACAGCACCCATCAGCGCCACCGCCACCGCCGACGCCACAGCGTGCCGCCACACCGGCACACCATCCCGATGGTCCAGCGCGCGGATCACCGGGACCAGCACCCACGGCGCGAGCATCATCGGCAACGTCTCCGACGAGATCGACCCCAACGTCGTCAACACGCGCGGACTCAGCACGAAGATCACCCCGGCCAGCACCCGGGACGCCGACGAACCCACCCCGACCGCTTCGGCCAGCCGAACCACCCCGACAAAGCCGACGACCAGCAGCAACGCCCACCACAGACGCTGCGTCACCCACGGCGGCAGATGCGCCAGATCACCGAGAGCAAAGAACGCGCCATGCGGGAAGAAATAGCCGTACGCCTGATTCTGCACCTGACCCATCGGGGCCTGCGGCGTCCACAGATGAGTCGCACGGCCCAGAAAGCCCAGCGGATCGGCAGTGAGGTCGAGTTTGGTGTCGGCCGCAATCAGACCCGGCGACTGCAGAAACGAGACCAGCAGGGCCACCACCGCGGCCACACCGATCCCACGACGCCCCAACCGGTCACCCACCGCGATCGGCTACCACTCACTGATTGGCGCCGGCGCCACCCCGGGATCCGTAATCCACCGAACCCTGCACAAAGCCACTATTCGGATTGACGTTGTTCAGATCCGTCGACGGACTCGTCTCCGCCGCCAACAACCCACCGAGGAACACCGCACCCAAACCGACCAGAATGCCGGCGACGGCCACTCCCACGGAGATCGCTCCGGCGGCCAGGCGGTTATTGCGCATGATCACGAAAGTACCAGTGTTGTCTGCGTCGCCTCCGGCGACGCGGCGTGTGTGCGCCCGCCTGCACCGCTCGTCGCCGTGATCGCATCGTCGACTTCGCTACGCACCGCGCAAGAGGTGCTACTCAGCCCGGCGGCTACGTTCCTCGCTCTTCTCCTGCATCGCCGCGGTGGCGCACACACGGGGCTGGTAGGCGTTCGCTTCGCGGATACCAGGCGGCGACGACGTGTCAGGGCATCACCGGTGGTTGCTTGTCGCAGGTGGCGGGCACCACGAACACCGGCCGATGGCAATGCTTCAGAACGCGCCCGGCGACACTTGAACGCAGCAAGGCCTTGAGTCCCGAGTCGCCGCGGGTCCCGGTGACCAGCAGGTCGACATCGAGGGTGTCGGCGGCCGCTACGAGCGCGCCCCACACGGTGGACTCGACCTCGACGAGGGTTCCGTGCGCCTCGAGCCCCGCCCGCCGGGCCATCTCCACTCCGAGGGCGTTGACCCGCACGGCCTCGTCCCGCACCGCGTCGTCGACATCCATCTCCAACGGCGTGGTGTCGACGAACGGCTGAATACCGGCCGACAGGCTCGACAAACGTGCCGGATTGAGGGTTCCCGGCTGCCACGCGGTGACGACGTGAGCCACCGAGGCCTTGAGGAAATGTCCCGCATAGGAGATCGCCCGCTCGGAATTGGCGCCGCCGTCGAAGGCGATCATCACCGATTGGGGTGTGGCGGGTTGGGATCTGGCGGCCCCCGCGCTCTCGTCGGGCCGGCCCGTGTCGGAATCGACGGGGCCGTGGCTGTCGGAAATGGACCGCGCGTCCATTGGCCAAGCGTACATGCCAGACTCGTGCCATGGGCTCTGGTCAACGACCTCACCGACGTCGTGTTCGCCGTTTTCGCGAGTTGATGTGCCTGCTCGCGGTCGCCGCGACCGCCGGGATGACGATCACCGCATGTGACACCGACTCCGATTCGACCGCCGCCGGCTCGGCCGCGGCGACCTCGGCCACGTCCTCATCGGCGTATTCGTCGAGTTCGGCGTCGGCGGCGCCCACCTCGATCGTCCCAGTCGGGTGCGGGTCCGACATCGTCGCCGGGATGACGCTGCGTCAGAAACTCGGCCAGTCGATCGTCGTCGGCGTCACCGGCACCGAGGACGCCTACTCACTGGTGTCCAATGAGCCCGTCGGCGGCATCTTCATCGGCAGCTGGACCGACAAGTCGATCCTCACCGATCCGGCCAACCTGAAACGGGTCAACGACGCGTCGCGGATTCCGCTGATGGTCACCGTCGACCAGGAAGGCGGCCGGGTGTCGCGGCTGTCGTCGCTGGGCATCGACTCACCGTCGGCACGTGAGCTCGCCGCGTCGCAGACCCCCGAGCAGGTTCGTGAGCTCGCCGCCCGGATCGGCCGCCAGCTCAAGGCCAAGGGCATCACCGTCGACTTCGCCCCCGACGTCGACGTCAGCGACGAGAGCGACGACGAGGTGATCGGCGATCGTTCGTTCTCCAATGATCCGGAGACGGTGACGACCTACGGTCAGGCCTTCGCCGAAGGACTCGAATCCGTCGGAATCATGCCGGTGTACAAGCACTTTCCCGGCCACGGCCACGGCTCCGGTGACTCCCACCTGGGTGTGGTACGCACCCCGCCGCTGTCGCAACTCGAGACCAGCGACCTCGTCCCGTACAAGACGCTGCTGCGCAATCCCGGCAATGCCGGAGTGATGGTGGGGCATCTCATCGTGTCCGGACTGACTGTCGGTGACACCCCCGCCAGCCTGAGCGCCAAGGCGATCGGCATGCTGCGGACCGGACAGCCCTATGGCGGTCCGCCGTTCAACGGCGTCGTGTTCTCCGACGACCTGTCCGGCATGGGCGCCATCAACCAGCAATTCCCGATCAATGTCGCAGTGCAACGTTTCCTCGCGGCCGGTGGCGACATCGCGCTCTGGATCACCACCGACGCGGTTCCGAGCGTGCTCGATCACCTCGAGGCCGCGGTGAAATCCGGACGTCTTTCCGAGCAGAAGGTCAACGCATCGGTCGTGCGGATCCTGCGGGCCAAGGGCCAATTGTCTTGCTGAGTAGCCGTCGGGCCGACGTAGATCGGATGCCATCGGTGGGGCGCCCCCAGGGCCCATCCCGCGTGCCTTAACCTGGTACGGGTTGTGGAATTGGGCCCCGAAAGCGGGATGCCGGTCACACGTGATCTTACCGAGCGGTAAGATGGTTCGATCCGCCATCCGGGTGGTGTGATCGAAGTAGAGGAGTGACCAGCATGGCCGGCGGTACAAAGCGGCTGCCACGTGCGGTGCGGGAGCAGCAGATGCTCGACGCCGCGGTGACGGTATTCGCGGAGAACGGCTATCGCGACACGTCGATGGATTCCATCGCGGCGCACGCGCAGATCAGCAAACCCATGCTGTACCTCTACTACGGCTCGAAGGAAGAGCTGTTCAGTGCATGTATCGCCCGCGAATCCGGACGCTTCATCGACGCGATGTCGGCGGGCTTCGACCCCAAGCTGAGGCAAAGCGAACAGGCCCGCACAGTGGTCCGCGAATTCCTCCGGTTTGTTGACCAGCACCGCGAATCCTGGCGCGTCCTCTACCGCGTGGCCGTCGGCAGTGCGACCTTCGCCGACACGGTCAGCACCAGCCGCCGTCAGGTCGTCGAGATGGTCGCCGAACTGATCCGTCGCGGTACCACCGTCGAGGGCGCCAAGGACATCGATTTCGAACTCACCGCCGTCGCACTGGTCGGCGCCGGCGAGGCCGTCGCCGACCGGATGAGCGAGGGTGACGTCGACCTCGAGACCGCCACCGACCTGCTGGTCGGCATCACCTGGCGCGGCCTCAAGGGCGTCGGCGTGCACACGCCGCTGCAGTGAGTCCGATCAGTTCTTCTCGGTAAGGCGGATGATCGGCATCACGCGGTCGGTCTTGGCCTGATAGCCCGCGAACCGCGGACTGGCGCCGATGACCTTCCAGGCGAGTGCGCGTTCCTCGCCGGTGAGTTGCTCGGCATCCACCGCAACGGTGCGGCCGTCGACCTCGATGCGGATCCGGTCCGGATTCTGCCGAATGTTGTGATACCAGCCGGGGTTTCCGGTGGCGCCTGCGGCCGATGCGATGATCAGCCACCCGCCACTGCCGTCGTCGAACCAGCTCAACGGGTTGGTGCGTTCCTTGCCGGTCTTGGCGCCGACGGTGGACAGGATCAGTGCCTTGCTGCCGCCGAGTTCGCCCGTCTTACGGATTCGTTTGCCCACCACGAAATTCATCAGCCGGAACAGCGGGCCGGTCGGTTGGCGACGGCCTCGGGTTCCGCGTGTGGTGTCAAAATTCATTGTGTCCCATGTCTCTCGAGTGCTTCTGCGGGGGCGAACACCGCGTGCCGACATCCCCCGCATGTCGGCACGCGGGAACCCCTCACTCGTGTCGCGTCGTCGCGGTCAGATGTGGATATCCCTTGCGCCGGTTGAGGATCGACAGATCGAAGTTGCCCGGCAGGCTCTGCCCGCTGCCCGCGCCGGCGCCGTCGAGGCGGTGAACATAAAGATTCACCTTGGCGGGCAACAGAATCGGCTTGCCCCACCGCACCGCATAGGCGACGTCGTCGGGAAGCTGTGCCTCCACGTTGGCGACTGCGGCTGCGGCACTCCACATTCCGTGTGCGATCGCCTTCGGGAACCCGAACGCCTTGGCCGTGAGATCGCCCATATGGATCGGGTTGCGATCCCCCGAGGCGGCCGCGTACTCGCGGATCTTACCGAGATCCACCGACAGCACCGCATCCGGCGGGGGTGGCGCCTGCTCCCGAGGTGCCGGTCCACGTGGATCGTCGGACAGGCTGGTGCGCTGCTGCTTGAGGAAGGTCGCGACCTGCCGGGTCACCAGTTCGGAGCCGACGCTGATCTCCGAGATCATGTCGACGAGAAGGCCTTTGCGATGCTCGCGCAGGTTCTCGGCGTGGTTCTCGATGGTGAGCGGCTCGTCGATGCCGATCGGGCGCAGCCGGTGGATGCTGTTCTCCAGATGTACCGAACCGACTGCGCCGAACGGGAAGTCACCGTCGGTCATGATCTTCATGGCGAGCGGGAACTGCAGCACGAACGGGTAGGTGATCGGCAGGGTCGGCCCGAACTGCTGGCCGGTGGCCCGCGTGTAGGCGAGCAGGCGCTCGGCGTCGACGCGGACGTTCTCCAGCCGGTAGCGGCGATCGGGCAGTGGTGCGTCGGGTCGTACCGACCCGGACTTCCCGATCACCGGGAGCATCGCGGTCACGGCCTTGGAGTAGATGTCGGCGGTCGACGGCGCCGCAGGCAGCGTGATGGTCTTGGTCATCACGCCCCCAGGAAGCCCTGGCCGCACACCCGCACCACGTTGCCGGTGATGGCGTTGCTGGCCGGATTGGCAAAGTAGGCAACGGTTTCGGCGACGTCGACGGTCTGTCCACCCTGCTGAAGCGAGCTCATCAGACGGCCCGCCTCGCGGGTGGCGAGAGGGATCGCCGCGGTCATCTTGGTCTCGATGAAGCCCGGGGCGACGGCGTTGATGGTGATGCCCTTCTCGCCGAGGATCGACTTGTAGGCATCGACCAGGCCGATGACGCCGGCCTTGGAGGCGCCGTAGTTGGTCTGCCCACGGTTGCCCGCGATGCCGGCGATCGAGGAGACGTCGACGACGGCACCGCCCTCGCGGATCGCATTCTTGGCGACCAGCGCATTGACGAGCTGTTGCGGCGCAATGAGATTGACCGAGATCACCGAATTCCAGCGGGCATCGTCCATGTTGGCGAGCAGCTTGTCCCGGGTGATGCCGGCGTTGTTGACGATGATGTCGATGCCGCCGTGGCGTTCCAGGGCGTGCTCGGCGAGCTTCTCGCCGGCGTCGGGGGCGCTGACGTCGAGCGGGAACGAGGTGCCGCCGACCTTGTTGGCGGTCTGGGCGAGGGCCTCACCGGCCGCCGGGATGTCGGCGCAGATGACGTGGGCGCCGTCGCGGGAAAGGACCTCGGCGATCGTCGCACCGATACCGCGGGCGGCACCGGTGACCACGGCCACCTTGCCGTCGAGGGGCTTGTCCCAGTTCGCCGGGGCGGTGGAGTCGGCCGCGCCGACGCGGATCACCTGGGCGTCGACGAACGCCGACTTCGCCGACAGCACGAAACGCAGCGTCGACTCGAGTCCGGTGAGGCCGGTCTTGGCGTCGGGGGAGACGTAGACCAGCTGCACGGTGGAGCCCTTGAGCAGTTCCTTGCCGAGCGAGCGGGTGAATCCCTCGAGGGCGCGCTGGGCGACGTGCTCGTCGGGATCGGTGATCAGTTCCGGGGTGGTGCCGATGACCAGGAACCGGGCGCACGCGGCGGTCGAGCGCATCGCCGGCTGGAAGAACTCGAAGAGCTGCTCGAGTTCGGCGGGGGAGGTGATGCCGGTGGCGTCGAACACCAGGGCGCCGTACTTGTCGGCGCTACGGCCGGTGGTGGCGTTCTCGATCAGGGTGTAATCGGGGTCCGAGAGCAATTCGCGGAGCGGTTCGATCAGGCGTCCCTGCCCGCCGAGCAGCACGGGGCCGGGCAGCGGCGGCTCGGAGGCCTTGTACCGACGAAGTGCCGGCGGAACAGGCAATCCCGCCTGTTTTGCGATGAACGCGCCGGGTCCGGAGTGAACGAAGCTCGAGTACAGGCCGGTGTTCGCCACGTGAATCTCCTTCAGATCTGTGTGCATGGCTCGATGTGATCGGGGACGCTCGGAGTGGAGCGCCGTTCGACATCTAACTTACTCTGGAGTAAGAATACGCTATAGGTACCAACCAACACCTGGGAGATCTCTCGTGGCCTACACACCCAAGACCCGCGCCGAGCGTCCGGTGGCGATCCTCGGCGGCAACCGCATTCCGTTCGCACGCCAGGACAAGACGTACGCCAAGGTCAGCAACCAAGATATGTTCACCACGGCCCTCGACGGCCTGGTCAGCCGATTCGGCCTGCAGGGTGAACGGCTAGGCATGGTGGCCGGCGGAGCGGTGCTCAAACACTCGCGTGATTTCAATCTCATCCGTGAATGCGTCCTCGGATCGGCGCTGTCGCCGTACACCCCGGCCTTCGACATCCAGCAGGCCTGCGGCACCGGACTGCAGGCCATCACCGCCGTCGCCGACGGCATCGCCCGCGGCCGCTACGACGTCGCCGTCGGCGGGGGCGTCGACACCACCTCCGACGCCCCCATCGGAATCTCCGAGGGCATGCGCCGCCAGCTGCTCGAGGTGAACCGCGCCCGCTCGACGCAGGAACAGATCCTCGGCGTGCTCAAGGTGCTGCCGAAGCTCGGCATCGAGATCCCGCGCAACGGCGAACCCCGCACCGGCATGTCGATGGGTGAGCACGCGGCGATCTCCGCCAAGGAATTCGGCATCAAGCGCGCCGACCAGGACGCCCTGGCCGCGGCCAGCCACCAGAAGATGGCCGCCGCCTACGACTCGGGGTTCTTCGACGACCTGATCACTCCCTTCCTCGGCCTCACGCGCGACGCCAACCTGCGCGGCGACTCGACGGTCGAGAAGCTCGCCAAGCTCAAGCCGGTCTTCGGCGTCTCCCTCGGCGACGCGACGATGACCGCGGGCAACTCCACCCCGCTCACCGACGGCGCGTCGACGGTGCTGCTGTCCAGCGACGAGTGGGCGCAGGAGAAGGGCATCGGCGTCCTCGCCTACTTCGTCGACTCCGAGACCGCCGCCGTCGACTACGTCAACGGGCCCGACGGCCTGCTGATGGCGCCGACCTACGCGGTACCGCGACTGCTCGAACGCAACGGACTGACCCTGCAGGACTTCGACTTCTACGAGATCCACGAGGCCTTCGCCTCCGTGGTGCTCGCGACGCTGCAGGCGTGGGAGTCCGAGGAGTACTGCAAGGAGCGCCTCGGCCTGGATTCGGCCCTGGGTCCGATCGACCGCAGCAAGCTCAACGTCAACGGTTCGTCGCTCGCCGCCGGGCATCCGTTCGCTGCGACCGGTGGCCGGATCGTTGCGCAGGCCGCGAAGCTGATCAAGGAGAACGGCGGGGGCCGTGCGCTCATCTCCATCTGCGCCGCCGGCGGTCAGGGTGTCACCGCGATCGTCGAGGGCTGACCTTCAACCCGACTATCAACAAAAAACTGACGAAATGAACCCGGGGGAAAACGGCGGTTGATGTTGTAACGCCGGCGGAAGTGCCGTAGATATAACTGTTGTTCCGGTTGAGCTGTCAGACCCCCGACCCGTCAGCTCAACCGGAACTTTCTGTTTTTTTGCGATCGCTCCGCGAATCGCGTTCGTCGACGACTCGCGTGAACCCCGCCAACCAGCGCGACACGCCGACGCGGCGCACCACCCCGGTTGCTGGGTTTGCCCGCCTCAGATTCGCAGTCGCCCGAGTTGTCCGGTATCTGTGGATGCGATGGGACCGTTGTCGAGCCGCCACCGCCGGACCGGGATCCGTGTGGCGATCGGTGTGACCGCAGTCATATCGCTGGTTCTCGCCCTCGACCTCGTCGTCACCTCCGGCCACACGGCGCGCGGCGCCACGGTAGCCGGACGGGACGTCGGGAACCTGTCCCAGCCGCAGGTGACGAGCGAACTCGCGGAACTGTCGGAACTGTCACGGCAGCCGGTCACCCTCCGCACGTCCTCCGGCGAGGTGGCAGTGGCGCCGGACTCGCTCGGGCTGACCTTCGACGCAGACGCCACGGCCGCAGCGCTGTCGGTTCAACCCCGCAACCCCTTCGCCCGCCTCGCCGCGCTGTTCGGACTCTCCCGCGACGTCGAACCGGTGGTCGGCCTCGATCCCACGCGGTTCGACGCGGCCCTCGACGATCAGAAGGGCAGCCTCGAACGGGCCGCCGTCGACGGCGGCGTGCACTACGACGGAACCCAACCCGTCGCAGACATGCCCGCCGCCGGGCTACGCGTCGACCGTGACGCCGCGCGTCCGGTGCTCACCCGGGAATGGCTCGACGGCGGGATCGTCGAGCTGCCGATGGAACCCTTCGCCCCGACCGTCGCCGCAGACGTCGTCACCGCGACCGTCGCGGGCCCGGCGCGCACCGCCGTCGCCGACGACCTCGCCGTCGAAGGTCGCGACGGAATCAACGTGCGACTCACGCCCGCACAGATCGCAAGTGCGCTCACGTTCCGGCCCGATGGCCGTGGTGGCCTCGTCCCGCACGTCGACCGCGACCGAGGTCGCACGATCCTGGCCGGCCTGTCGCGTTCCGAGAGCCGACCGGTGAACGCGAGATTCTCGCTGTCGACCGGTTCGCCGGTGGTTATCGCCGCGCGCGACGGTCACGCCCTGGACTGGGAGGCCACGTTCATCGCCATCGAGAAGATGATCACCGGCGATGGTCCGCGCACCGTCGAGGCGACGTACCGGGTGCTTCCGCCCGCCCTCACCACACGCGCGGCGCGCGATCTCGGTGTCACCGAGGTGATCAGCGAGTTCACCACCGGAGGATTCTCGTCGGCATCAGGGGAGAACATCCGGCTCGTTGCCCAGGAGGTCGACGGCGCGCTCATCCTCCCGGGCCGCAGCTTCTCGCTCAACGGATACACCGGACCCCGCGGAACCGCCCAGGGCTACGTCACGTCGACGATCATCGATCACGGCCGCGCGTCCCGGGCCGTAGGCGGAGGCATCTCCCAATTCGCGACGACCCTCTACAACGCGGCGTACTTCGCCGGCCTCGACGACGTCGACCACACCGAACACGCCTACTACATCTCCCGCTATCCCGAGGCCCGCGAGGCGACGGTCTTCGAAGGCGCCATCGACCTGGTGATCGGCAACCGCTCGCGCCACGGAGTCCTCATCGAGACCAGCTGGAGCCCGTCGTCGGTGACCGTTCGTATGTGGGGAACGAAAACTGTTGACGTGCAATCGATCACGGGGAGTCGCGTCAACTACACCTCGCCCGAGATCCGCACGATCGCCGGCGACGACAACTGTATCGCCAGTAGAGGGAGCCGCGGTTTCACCGCGTCGAACACCCGCATCATCACCGACGCCGCGACCGGCACCGAGATCCGCCGGCACACCAGGACCGTGCGTTACGACCCGGAGCCGATCGTGCGGTGCGTCAGCTGAGTGGCCTGGCACGCCCTGCACCACTGACAGCGCTCGGTTGAACGTTGACAGCGCTCAACCCGTCACTGACGGCGCTTTCCTACATGCGCGGGGGGCGCTGTCAACGAGGTGGCGGGCGCTGTCAACGTCGTGGTGAGCGCTGTCAGTGACGAGGCGAGCGCCAACGACGTCCGGTCGGATGAACGTGTGGTCGTCGACGCGCCGCAGCGCGAGACCCGACCGTACGATCGTCTTCGATGAAACGCCCCAGACAAGTCCCGGCCGCACGTGTCCCGGCCGCACGTGTGTTGGCCGAACGTGTCTTGGCCGCACGTGTCCTGGCCCCGCGCGTCTCGGTTCCGCGCCTTGCGATCGCCCTCGTCGCACCGGCGACGGTGATTCTCTCCGGCTGCTCCGTCGTCGGCGAGGCGATTCGCGATCAGGGGCCGGTGTCGACGGCGTTCGCACCGGTCAGTGCCGCCGCCCAGACGCCGGGAGCGCAGGGGACGCCCGTCGATCCCGGGCAGTTCGGCCGCACCGGCAATCTCTTTCTGCTTCGCGCCGGCGGGGTGGCGACGTGCGGAATCGGACTCAACGTCGCCACCGCGCAGCTGGGGAATCTCACCTGCCACATGCCGCCCGGCGCAATTCCCGGGGTCAACCCGTCCACGGTCGACATCGATGACACCGGCGTACACGCCGCGGCATGGCCGATGTGGTCCGGTGCGATCGCCGAACTCCTGCCGGGGCAGTCGGTGACCGTGGGCGTGGCCACTTGCACGGCCAGTGCCGGTCCGCGGCTGCGGTGCCAGAATCCCGGCGGCTGGGTGGACATCGGGGCGACCGGCACCACGGTGTCGATGCCACCGAGCCCACTGACCGCGCAACACGGTGGCTGACCGACCGCTCGCTCGGGCCCGGTGTGTTACCCGTACCACACCGCGTCGTAGGCTGTCGTCGTGGATATCAACGGAGCAAGTGCAATCGTGACGGGCGGGGCGTCGGGCATCGGCGCCGCATCGGTGCGCCAGCTGGCGGCCAAGGGCGCAAAGGTGGTCGTTGCCGACCTCAATGCGGAGAAGGGTGAGGCTCTCGCCAAGGAAGTCGGCGGCGCGTTCGTCAACGTCGACGTCACCAACACCGAGCAGATCGAGGCCGCGGTCAACAAGGCCACCGAACTCGGTCCGCTGCGCGTCCTGGTGAACTCGGCCGGTATCGGCTGGGCCCAGCGCACCATCGGCAAGGACGGCGAATTCGGTTCGGCGCACAACCTCGACGCCTACAAGAAGGTCATCGCGATCAATCTGATCGGCACCTTCGACTGCATCCGCCTGGCTGCCACCGCGATGAGCCGCAACGAGCCGCTGGACAGCGGCGAGCGTGGTGCCATCGTCAACATGGCCAGCGTCGCCGCATTCGACGGTCAGATCGGTCAGGCGTCGTACTCCTCGTCCAAGGGCGGCGTCGTCGGCATGACCCTGCCGGTGGCCCGTGACCTGTCGGCGTCGGGCATCCGCGTCAACACCGTCGCACCCGGACTGATCGACACCCCGATCTACGGCGAGGGCGAGGCCTCCGAGGCATTCAAGGCCAAGCTCGGTGAGTCGGTGCTGTTCCCCAAGCGTCTCGGCGTGCCCGACGAACTCGCGTCGATGGTCGTCGAACTGGTCACCAACTCCTACATGAACGCCGAGGTCGTCCGCGTCGACGGCGGCATCCGGATGCCACCGAAGTAGTTCGGCCGCAACACCTCTCATACGCCACGGCGGCCCTCGGCGATCATCTGTCGGGAGGGCCGCCGTGCGCGTCCGGGCTACCCGACGGGCAGCGTCGTGATGGTGTGCGAGGCGACGAGGCTCTGGTAGTAACTCCCGCCGGGGTAGTAGGCGGGTGTCCGGGTGCCGGTGATCAGGTCATCGGCCCACTGCGCGGACAACCTGCGGATGACCCGCCCGTTGCGCGGACGCGGAACCGCGAGCTCGGAGAGCTCACCGATCAGGTCGGTCGAGTCGGACTCGACGTCGATGTGCACACCGGTGACGAGTCGGACGCCGAGAAAGTCCTGCCGGGTGGTCTGCGACAGCCAGGTGACGCCCAGCCCGCCGGTATTCGACACCGACGGCTGGGATGCGATCACGCGAATGGGTAGTTCTGCTGCGCCCAGTTCCTTGGCGGAGGTGTAGAAGTTGTTGCCCAGGAACGAATTCACCGGATCGAACAGCACCAGCCCGGCCAGTCTCCGATAGGCCGCCGGATCGGCGGTGCGCAGTTGGTTGGCCGCGGTCAGCACGAACTCGCCGCCGGCGGAGTGACCGGAGAAGACGAGCGTCGACGGCATCGTCAGATCGGGGCGGTGGGCCTGTGCGGAGGCGCGGGTGAAACTCCGCCCGACGGCGCTGTCGGGTTCGACTGCGTGCCCGAACTCCAACGCCATCTGCCGGATGAAGGCCGTGTTGTCACCGGCGTTGAAGGCGATTGCGCAGCCGTTGACACTGACCGAGTCCAGGGTGGGCGCGGCCACCAGGAGCCCGTACGCCGCGTAGTTGCGGGCCTCGACGTCGAGATTGACTGCGGTGCGCGAGAATCCGTGTTGCAGCCAGACCAGCCCGGTGGGCCGACCGGCCGGCAGATACCAATTGACGGGAACCTGTCTGGGTGCACCCGCACAGGTGGTGTCGATGGTGGTCGAGATCCGTGTGATCGACATCAGCGTGGGCGAGGCGCCGTCACTCGGTGCGGCCGTTGCCGATCCGGCAGCCACGGTGCACGTCAATCCCACGATGCACGCCACTCCCAGAAGCCACAGGATGTGCGCACGCACGCTTCTCCGGGCGATGCGAGCGCCGGGCCGAAGTCCGGTGACGGCAGTCCGATGGCAGAGAAAGAGTCCCCCGAGTGTCTTCACGTCGTCCTTTCGTATGTGGCGTCGCAGACGCTACGGCAGCGTGACCGGCTTCGGTCGCGATCCGTTGAAGATCCAGTGGTGCAAGAGGTTACGCCGCCGGACTGCAGACCGCCGGATTCGCTTCGGGAAACTGAATCTTTGCGAAAGAACGTGAAGGGCAGCGCCTCATCGTCGGTGGACAACGATCGAGCGGGCTGTCACTATTTCTGGGGACAAGCGCAGGTTGGGGGAGGGTGAGTTGTTCGCTCTTGCGATGGGAGTTGTTGTCGTCTTTGCGGCAATTGTCCTGGTGGTGATCGTGGCGGGCTGGGCCGTACGCGTCGTCATGAGGCGAGATCAGTGGCACGGCAAGAAGTCTGGTGCCGACGCGGCCGAAGCAGCGGCCCGGTCCCGGACGAGACCATCGGAGTCGGTGGTCGGTGGGCCGGACCGCGTTCGGGTCAGGCGTTCAGGATCACCTTGAGCGCCTTGGTTTCTGCCGCGCGGCCGAACACGTCGTAGGCATCGATGATCTCGTCGAGTGCGAAACGATGACTGATGAACGGGTCGGGATCGATGCGGCGTTGCGCCACCAGTTTCAGAAGTGTGTCCAGGGTATTGGTGTTGACCAGCCCCATCGTCATGACGATGTTGGAGATCCACAGATCCTGCAGAGCCAGTTCGACGGGTGTGCCGTGTACGCCGACGTTGGCGACATGGCCGGCGGGGCGGACGATGTCCAGGCACATCTGGAACGTGGCGGGAATGCCGACCGCCTCGATCGCGACGTCGACGCCGAGTCCGTCGGTCATGGCGATCACCTGATCGCGCCAGTCCGACGCCGACGAGACGACCCCGTCGGTGGCTCCGAACTTCCGGGCCTGCTCGACGCGGTTGGCGTCGAGGTCGATCGCGATGATGCGGCTCGGGCCGTACAGGCCGGCGGTGGCGATCGCCGCCAATCCGACCGGGCCGGTACCGATCACGGCCACCACGTCGCCGGGTTTCACCGCGCCGTGCCGGACGCCGATCTCGTGACCGGTCGGCAGGATGTCCGACAGCAGCGTGCCCTGTTCGGGGCTCACCGTCGACGGCAATTTGTACACCGAGGTCTCGGCGTAGGGGACGCGCACGAATTCGGCCTGGGTGCCGTCGATGAGATGGCCGAAGATCCAGCCGATTCCGGAACTGCCCTCCCCGCCGAGGCAGTGCGAGAACACTCCCTGTTTGCAGTAGGCGCACTTCCCGCAGGCCGAGATGCACGACAGGATCACCTGATCCCCGACGGCCAGTGTCGTGACGGCCTCGCCGATCTCGGTGATGGTGCCGACGCCCTCGTGGCCGAGGATGCGGCCCGGGGTGACGGCGGGGACGTCGCCCTTGAGGATGTGCAGATCGGTTCCACAGATCGTCGTGGTGTTCATCTTGACGATGATGTCGGTGGGTTCGCTGAGCTTGGGTTCGGGAACGTCCTCCCATGCCTTCTGGCCGGGACCGTGGAATACCAGTGCCTTCATCGTTCACCTCATTGTGATCGGGTTCCCCCTGTCGATCACGCTACGGGTGCTTCCGTGGGGTGCGGAAGACGCGTCGCGTCTCAATCTGAGATTGTGTCTCGGGGTGCCGCGTGGGCGGCGAGGTGCCGGATGAGGCCACGACGGCCGGACCACATCATGAATCGGTGGTTGGCGTGCAGGATGGGCCGGATCGTCCAGAGTGGCACCACGGCAACATGTTTGGTGAAGTCGACCTGCTGGTGGAAGTCGACGACGCTGTACGTCAGTGGATCGTCGACGCTGACGTTCCATTGACTCCAGCCGACGAGGTCGCCGGCCAGGCGTGCACGCAGGACGCCGGAGCCGGCGTCGATGCGTTCCTGGGTCAGGCGGACGTGCAGCGACACCGGCAGCAGTGAGCGGAAGCGTGCACGTCCGCTGACGTCGTCGATCCGCACCGCGTCATGGATCTGAGGCCACCAGTTCTGGTAGCCGTCGGCATCGGCAAGGGCGGCGAACACGGCGTCGTGCCGGAACGGAATCCGCCATCGGCTGTGCATCCGGAAGGTCCGTGCGCCCATGGGAGCCAGTATGCGCTCTCGCTTGCCGTCGGTGGACGGCCGATCGGCGAGGACATCGTGGAACGTCACTCTATGGCGTGACGTTGTGCGACGTTTGCAGCGCGAAGGGCTGGGACCCGTAGGTCCCACCCCATACCGCTTACAGTGGCTCACA